>CALJIH010000263.1 GCA_937974135.1 uncultured Cocleimonas sp.
CTGGAATTCTCGACATAAACGAATTACTGCAATCAATGTCACCTCAAATTCAACAGGGTGAATTCGTGTTCTGTACTGTGGAGGGTCAATTAAGCGATCACGCGCAGTTAAACCCTTTAGGAACTTTTATTGAAGATGAAGGATTGACGCTGATTCTTGAGAAAAATAGTGCTGATAAAGCTAATATCTCGTATGAGGGTATATTCAAACAAATTACACTTACCGTACATTCCAGTCTTGAAGCGGTAGGGTTAACTGCTGCGGTTGCGAATAAACTTAGTGATAAGGGTATTAGCGCAAATGTAGTTGCGGCTTATTATCATGACCATATTTTTGTACAGGCTGAAAAAGCAGATGAGGCATTATCAGCTTTGCAGGAGTTTTCTGATTAAACCCAAATTAACTTAACAGAAAAGACACCCCCCTACTTTTATGTGGTTTTGACAAACCTTACCCTTCGAGCCAGCTGAAACTGTTGTTTCGGCTGAATGATATTACCTTTTCGTCTTTTGAAAAGGTAAATTGAGCATACAAGGGTGAGGCGCGGCCGAATAACTTATGCAAAGCTACGCATTTTCTAGTTAATTAAATTCACCGATCTCGCTTAAAACAGAAGTGGCATAAGCACCTTGTGGCAAGCTAAATGCCAAAACAATGGTTTCAGCATCTATCATTTCATAATTCAAATCGCGTACAGGTAAACGTAAAGCACGCCGTTCTTGTTTTAAACCATTCACTTCTAAACCATCGCATAACAATTTGAATTTATTTGCTATTTTCTCTTCAAATTCTGCAACGGTATGTTGTGTTGCTAATCGTCCACGACCCCACAATGCGCCGCTGGGGTGAATATCAAAACTATTCAAACGTTGGGTAATTTCCACGTCTACTGGCTGGCTAAAACTAGAATTAGAACCTTCTAATATAAATACGTCGCCATCCAATGCTTGATTCCAACTACCCTCCGATACACGAGCAGATAGAATATGATTGAAAATCCAAGAGCGTGCTGCGGATAAATAGATACTGCGCAAATTTCGATCTTTGAGTTTAAAATCGCCGGCAAACCACTTTTGTGCTTTTTCGACGTTTAAGCCATTATGACCAAAACGTTGCACACCGTAGTAGTTAGGAACACCCTGCTCTTTGATACGATTGATAGCTTCGGCTAATTCAGATTCAGCACCTTGGAAATCACGAATAGTTAATTTAAATTGATTACCTTTTAGCGCACCGCGTTTGAGTTTTCGATCATGACGATGCTCAGCTCGAACTTCAACAGAGACTAAGCCTTTTTCCTGCAATCCTTGTTGCCAATCTGGCGCTTCACGACCAGGCATTTGCACACTAAACCATTGAGTTGTGACTGCATTACGATCTTTCATCCCCGCGAAACTTACATCCCGCCGTGGAACGTTAGCGATTTGTGCCAGATGTTTCGCCACCCAATCGGTATTTTCACCCGTTTTTTGTATCTTTAACCAAACATGTTCACCTACACCTGATGGCGTGAACTGTTGGATTTCATCGACTTGAAAGTCTTCATTGTGTTTGCGAATACGGCCAGATAGCTGACTGTTGTTGTTAACTTTGTGAAATGTCGACATGCGCGCGAGTATAATTAGGAAAACGCAACAAAACTATCAATAAGCAGAATAAAAAAGACACCCCCCTACTTTTTGATGGTTTTGAAATCTAACCCGCTTTCAATCTTTAAAAAACAATCCCAAAATTAATCTTATTTAATCCCGAATTTGATAAACGCATCAATCGCGGATTTTCAGTGGTGATTTTTGCCCCTTGCGGCAAGCTTGAGATATCGAGCTTTAATAATTGATTTTGTCCATAAGGGAGAATTGAGGTGATACCATCTGGTATATGGAAACGCCCATAACCATCGGTTTCTAATACTAGTCCTGTGACAGTCGCAATACGCACACCCGGTATACCTGTTTCACCGTCATCTAGATATCCATTTACATTGGCATCATGAAATACTTTACCAATGATTGTACCTTGATTAAAAACAGGATCATTATTCACTGATGAGTTAGCACTGAGCGGAAGCATTAACATCGGGGTTAATAGTAAAAGCGTCATTTGTGCATACCGCATGTTGAATTTCATAGTATAAATTCCGTTTATATTCTATGTTTTCAGCTTAGCTAAATAGTCTGTGCTTGCCTGTTTTCAAGGTATCAGGTGCAGTAGCTTGATGATAATTGGTTACTTGGCTATGGAATACTGCCGTTTTCTAAATAATCATCAATTCGTTTCCATGCGTTGAGGCCACCTAAGGTTTCCACTCTCTGCTGCATGCCGCGCCAACCTTGCAAACCTCCACTATGAATCAGGGTAATAGATTGATCTGATAAAAACTCACCTGCTTCAATTTGTTGAATAACGTAACGACACATTTTACTAGTATGGATGGGATCGAGCAGAATGCCTGTTTGTTCTAACCAGTTCATAATAAATGCTAATAGAGGTTTATCAAACTTTGCATAGCCGCCAAAATCCGCTTGATATAAAGAATAATTTGGCTTTTTCATACCTAATTGTTCGGCATTGATAAAAGCATCAATCCTTGATTTTAAGGTGTCATCTTTTAAGACCGAATACACATTTAATTGCTGATTACCCGATAAACCACATGCCAAACCCGCTGCAGTAGCGCCCGTTCCGCTGGCAACTGCTAAAATACTATTTGCGTGATTTAAACACGCTAGATCAATATCACGCGCTATTTGCGCACAACCTTGAATGGCTAATTGACTGCTTCCACCCTCTGGAATGATTAATACATCAGGATATTGTTGCTGTAAATTTTGCAAATATTGCGGATCATTTCGACGTTTATATTCGGTACGATTGATAAAAACTAAGCGCATACCTGCTGTTTGTGCTTCGCTGAGTGTTGGGTTTTGCGCATACTCAGGCTCACCCCGAATTAAACCTATAGACGAGATTTGATGTTTTTGTGCTAATAATGCGAGCGCATGAATATGATTAGAAAATGCACCACCAAAGCTCAGTATCTGTTTGTAATTATTAGCTTTTGCGTTTGCTATTATGGGTCTAAGTTTGTAGATTTTATTGCCGCTGGCAAATTTGTTGATTTGATTTAGACGCGCCATTCTTAAGCATATATTGCTATTTTTACTACCGACATAGTTAATTTTTTGTAGGTTTAATGGAGTTGTTGTTGGCATGAGAAAGGTCAATTAAATCAAAACGAAAATAGTGGAGATTGCTTAGATTAGAATTAATCTGATATTACTGTACACTAAACGAGAAAAGCTAATTAAACAAAATAATAATTTTCGCAAATGAGGACTCTATGATGACTAAAGTTTTACAAGTTTCAGTGATATCTATGGTACTTTTAAGCACTTCAACTTTTGCAGTGGCAAACGAAGATGTGGGCAAAAAAACCTATAACCAAGTATGTTCTGCTTGTCATGACAGCGGTGCGGCAGGTGCACCAGAATTAGGTGATAAATTTGCTTGGAAATCTCGAATTAAAAAAGGCAAAGATGCTTTGTACTCTTCTGCTCTAAATGGTTTTGGCGGGATGCCAGCCAGAGGTGGAATGTCATCACTTACTGACGCACAAGTAAAAGCCGTTGTAAATTATATGATTGCAAAAGGTAGTTAATAAAACCTTTAAAAAAGCATCTATTAGAGGTTTTTTAACATTTATTATTGAATTTGAGAATAAAAAAGGATTTATCATTTAACCAGTTTTTAAGGTAAAGTTAGGCGCATTCTACCCCCAACAGGAATACGCATGGCTCGCCAAACAGATCTAATTGCCCCTTCAATTCTCTCTGCTAATTTTGCTCGTTTAGGCGAGGAAGTCGACAATGTCATTATGTCTGGTGCTGACATCGTGCATTTTGATGTGATGGATAACCACTACGTGCCAAATCTAACCATTGGCCCATTAGTCTGTGAGGCGTTGCGCAAACACGGCGTAACAGCAGATATCGATGTACATTTAATGGTTAAACCTGTCGATCGTATTATTCCTGATTTTGCTGAAGCCGGAGCAAGTTATATCTCATTTCACCCTGAAGCATCAGAGCATATTGATCGCACCTTACAGATGATCCGCGAATACGACTGTAAAGCAGGCTTGGTTTTTAATCCAGCCACACCCTTAGATGTGCTTGAATATGTGATGGATAAGGTCGATCTAATTCTGCTGATGTCGGTGAATCCTGGTTTTGGTGGTCAAAGCTTTATTCCCTCAACATTAAATAAGCTTCGCCAAGTTCGAAAAATGATTGATGATTCTGGTTATAACATCCGTCTTGAAGTGGATGGTGGTGTTAAAGTCACTAACGTACAAGAAATCAAAGAAGCTGGTGCAGATATGTTTGTGGCCGGTTCAGCCATATTCGGTGCCGCTGAGGAGCATGATAAAAACCATTACAACAGCATAATCGGTGCATTTAGAGGCCAGTTAGTAATGGCTAAAGTCTAAGGTTTTATTTATCAAAAAAGACACCCCCCTACTTTTAAGGGTTTATGATCGAAGAAAGCACCGCAAAGGGAATATGTCTGTTTAATGCTTAAAGATTAGAGGAAAGCTATGACGATTGCTCTGTATTATTCATCTGGTTCGTGCTCGCTTGCACCGCATATTATTCTCAATGAAATCGGAGAACCGTTTGAGCTTCGTGAATTCTCAACCGCCAAAGGTGCTAATTTTTCTGAGGAATATATTGCGATTAATCCGAAAGCGAGAATACCAGTATTGGCGATCGATGATTACATTGTCACTGAAAACCCAGCAATACTCACAGTTTTAGGTAAACACTTCCCAAATGCAGCGCTGTACCCCAACAACAATCCTCAACTCGAATCCCGTTGCTTAGAGTTATTAGCATGGTCATCTAATACTGTTCACGTGGCATTTGCTCAAATCTTTCGACCAGAACGTTACGTACTTAATGATGATGATTTTGCACTAGTAAAAGCAAGCGGTAAGGTGAATTATGCGCAGTGTTTATCTGAAATTGAGGCAATCCTGAAAAAACAAAAATATGCCTTAGGTGATAACTTTAGTGTGGTCGACCCATTCTGGTTAGTCTTTTATCGTTGGGGATTAGTAGCAGAATTTGATATGAGACAACAATATCCAGCCTATACTCAACATATCGAACGCTTGTGTAAGCGAGACAGTGTAAAAAAAGCCTTAAACACCGAAGGGTTAAGCGTTTGGTAAATGCATTAAAAAGACAGTTCTGTTGAGCTGGTCGAAGACACTCCCTACTTTTGATGAATTACCTGTAATTAGTTTGAATTATTTAACAAAAAATTGATCTATAAACTCGTAAAATCACGTACATAGCATATACACATTAATAACAACCTAAATCGATAGGAAAATCAACATGAAGAATAAACTTGGTATCTTTTTATTCACTTTTTTCAGTCTATTTGCAACGTCGCAAGCATTGGCAGCAAAAACAGTATTAGCGGGTGGCTGTTTTTGGTGCATGGAATCTGACTTTGAAAAACTTAAAGGCGTGACTGATGTTGTCTCTGGTTTCTCTGGTGGCACCGTAAAGAATCCAACCTACAGAGGTAATCACAAAGGCCATTACGAAGTGGTTGAAATTACCTATGACCCCAAGATAGTAAGTTATAAAGAGATCCTTGATCACTACTGGGTAAATATCGATCCATTTGATGCGCGTGGCCAATTTTGTGATAAAGGTTTTGAATACTTAAGCGCTATTTTTGTTGCTAATGAAGCCGAAAGGAAGATAGCAGAAGAAACAAAAAAAGCGGTTGAAAAACAATTTCCAAATAATAAAGTGGTTACACCAATCTTAAATGCAGCAAAATTCTGGCCTATCATTGGCGCCGAGGGTAAAAAGCATCAGGATTTCTACAAAAAGAGTCCGATTAGATACAAATATTACAGATCAGGCTGCGGTCGCGATCAGCGTTTAAAGCAAATTTGGGGGGATAAAGCCACTCACTAATTCGGTTTAAAAAAACAAAGACAGTAAGCGTTTCTCTTTACAATAGGAGGAACGCTTTTTTATTGGATAAATGTAATAACTTTTAACATTCAACATATATTAAAAGTAGACTAGAATAGTTGTTAAATCACACCCCCCTACTTTTTATGTTTTTTCCCAACTATAAATGCCTAATTCATCAAAAGAAGTACATAACCGAACCTATAAAGCAGAGGATTTTTTTGGTTCGCTGGTGCCTGGACGAGAATGCGGTGAATGTACCGTATGTTGTGTAGAGCTAAAAATAGATACACCTGAAATCGCAAAAGAACCAGGTATTCCATGCGAATACAAGACTGATACTGGTTGTGGTATCTATGAAACTCGTTTTCCAGTATGCCGGGGTTGGCATTGTATTTGGAAATATGCTGATGATATGCCAGATGAAGCAAGACCCGATCGATTAGGTGTTATGTTTGGTCTAGCACAACAACAAGAGCCGGATAATGTATTTGAAGTTTGTTACATTCATGCTGTTGCGTTTGGAGGTTCAGAAGCCTTAGAAAATGATGTAACAATTGAACAATTGAATAACATAACAAGAACAAATCTCCCTATATGGGCTGCAACATCAACTGATGCAAAATACCTGATTCACCCTAAAGAAGAAATCGCTCAAGTTATATTAGAACCTGAAAAACAACATAAATTTACTCATAAGATTGCTGCTAAATACTGGACTACAGGATTAAAGAAGAATGAAATTAGTTTTAAGACCAGAATTGGGGCTATCTTTAAAGATTAAATATGTAAAATCAATTAGCCTTTTTTTGTATTCTTGTTAAGCAAATCAAGGCATTTCAAATATGCAGCATTTTTTGTTTTTTTATCTTCAGACCAATCTTTAATATAAGCACATGGTTTTTTCTCGTTCATTTTTGGCTTAAATTTATTTTTGCTAATCTTTAAAACCGATTCTTTTAATTCCTGTTTATTAGTATCAGCTGTAACATTTCCTATGGAAACGAGACTCAATAAACTTGCCAATAGACCGATAATTTTTGATGTTTTCATAGTTATTCTCCCAACAATACTATTCATACAAAATACCAATGTATACAAAACATATCAACCAATAAATAATTATTAATTTAGTCCATAGGTTATTAATTTAAAGGGAATATTTTGCATTCAAACATTCCACTTTAAATAGCTTCTATCAATGCAATTTCAAATGAGGCTTAATACCACGACTGG
>CALJIH010000264.1 GCA_937974135.1 uncultured Cocleimonas sp.
GATATTGGTTTTCATTCAATTGTGTTGAGTGTTACTGATGGCACTACTGCGGTTTCGCAAAACTTTACGATTAACGTTTCAGCGCCGGTTATTACCCAGCCACAAAATTTAGCGCCAGTGATTACGAGTAATGCTATCAACTCAGTCGAAGTAGGTAAAATATACACCTACACAATAGAGGCTTCAGACGCTGACGGCGACAACTTATTCTATACACAACATATTCTGCCCAACTGGCTAAGCTTTGACATTACAACAGGTGTATTGAGAGGTACACCAAGTTCAACTAATGTTGGTAATCATGCGGTTGAGTTAAGAGTAAACGATGGAAGAGTCGCTGTGAGACAAAATTTCACTATAACAGTAGTAGCGGCTGAAGTTGTGCCTGCCCCGGTTGATGGTACCCCAATCACACCTTCAAACCCAATAGCACCAAGTGGACCGAATAATGTTCCTTTTTTCGCTAGCTCATCCACTAACACTGCATCAGTAAATAATGAATATAGTTATACTTTGATAGCAAGTGACCCTGATTCAGATGAATTATTGATGTCAGCTACTGTATTGCCTAATTGGTTATCATTTGACCCTGATTCAGGTGTTTTAACAGGTACCCCCAGCAACGCTGATGTCGGAAATCATGATGTTACTTTAGTCGTTAGTGATGGACGTGCAACCATAAGTCAAACATTCGTTATCGATGTTTCTCCCTCATCATCTGGAGAAAGTAATGAGCTAGAAACCAGTGGCTCTAGTGCTTCAAGTGGCGGAGGTCGTTTAGACTTATTCTTAATTTCCTTGTTGTTTTTGATACTTGTAATGAGGCGCATACTTTCTTTTAATACTAAAGATTCTGAATATGTCTCAATGAGTATTGGTGGTTGTTTGGTATCTAATCGCAAAACCACGCAAAAGTGGGGGGGTGTCATTTTCAAACAGTTTTTTGATGTTTCTTTAGAAAAATCATGAGTTTGAAAGATTACAGTTTAATTGCTGATATCGGTGGCACAAACGCTCGCTTTGCCTTACTGGAAGGTATGCAAACAACACCACTATTCGCTAAAACCTTAGTATGTGAGGATTACGCTTCTTTAACAGAAGCTATACATGCTTATCTAAAATCGATATCCATATTTAATATAAATAATGCTGCAATAGCGGTTGCGACTGCTGTTACTAATGACCACTTAAAACTCACCAATAATGCATGGAGCTTTAGTATTGAAGAAATACGACGTGAATTTAATTTGGACAGTTTGAAAGTAATCAATGACTTTACTGCTATCTCTATAGCTATACCGTATTTGCATGCAGGGCAATATCATCAAATTGGCAGGGGTGTAGCAGAAAAAAATAGCGTTAAAGCAGTCATAGGTCCAGGAACAGGGTTGGGTGTTTCAGCAGTTATGCCACATGCTAAAAACTGGATTCCTCTAGAAGGCGAGGGTGGTCATGTCTCTTATGGTGCATTGAATAAACGCGAAGCAGACGTGCTAAGCATTATTTCTCAGACAAAAAAGCATATTTCTGCTGAAACACTAGTTTCAGGTGCAGGATTAAGATTGCTATATAAAACAATCGCGCAACTTGAAAAGGCAGATATTCAATTTACTGACCCTAAAGACATATCACATCATGCCATCAACAATAATTGCCCTATTGCAAAAGAAGCATTATCAATATTTTGTGAAATTTTAGGTACTGTCGCAGGTAACTTAGCACTCACACTCGGATCGCATGGTGGAGTCTATATTGGCGGTGGAATTGTCCCAAAAATATTAGAATTTTTTGAAGCATCTAACTTTAGGCATCGTTTTGATAATCACGGTAGGTTTACCGATTACTTAAAAGGCATTCCAGTGTTTGTTATTACTACTGATTATCCTGCATTTATCGGAATCGCAGAATCACTTCGACCAGAGTACAATGAACTAGGCATAACAAGTTATCGCTAGTATGGGTAGAAAAATACACTTATAGGTTGACATTGAATTTATTCTTACTAAACTGCTATATAGCATTAAGTTTTGGTATTTATTTGTGTTTAGGGAGAGCATATGTCAAAAGGTTATCAAGATTATTTTTCTGCAAAGTCTAAATCGAGTGCATATCCTTTAGAAAGAACAAATTCTTATTCTGCTGAAAATTCATTGTTGAAAGATTTGAGTACTTTCTCGCTGACGCATTCTGAAAAACTAGACCTTTTTAAACGTATTCTTAAAAATAAAGTACACGGCATCTCATACAGTCCTTATGTGGATGGTCAGTCTCCTGGTACCGAAATTTCTCAAGAGCAAATACTCGATCGACTAAACATAATAAAAAATAACACGCATTGGATTAGAACCTTTTCTTGTATTGAAGGTAACCAAAAGATCCCTCGAATTGCCCATGAAAATGGATTAAAAACCATGGTCGGAGTAGGTATAGGTGACGATGAAGAAAAAAATGAAATTGAATTTTTAAATGCTATTGAAATAGCTAAAGCTGGATATGCCAATATTCTAGCGGTAGGTAACGAAGTATTACTACGTGGCGATATCAATGAAGATCAATTGCTTGATTATATACAACGAGCCAAAGATGCTGTGCCCGATGTTCAAGTAGGATACGTCGATGCCTATTTTCTGTTTGAAAATCACCCACGAGTTGCAGATGCTTGTGATTTATTGCTGATTAATTGTTACCCCTTTTGGGAATATACGCCCGCTGAATATGCATTATCGCATATGAAAGAAATGTATCAGCGCGCTGTAAATGTGGCGAAAGGAAAAAAAGTTATTATTAGTGAAACAGGTTGGCCAAACATTGGTACACCTTACGGTAACGCAATTCCTAGTCCTGAAAACGCATTAAATTATTTCATTAATGCGAGTCAATGGGCTGAGAAAGAAGGTATAGAGATGTTTTACTTTTCATCGTTTGATGAGTCATGGAAAGTTGGTGACGAAGGAGATGTCGGTGCTTATTGGGGCTTATGGGATAAAAACGGAATTTTAAAATACGTTTAAATAATAAATTAGGAAGGAAGTTTTACTGTTTATGAATTACTTAAAAAAACTAGGTATTAAATTTGGGAATGCGATTTGCTACTCAGGTTATAGAGAAGGTCAATCACCCATTGATGGTACTTTTCCCAGTTATAAAGAGGTCGTAGAAGATCTGAAAATACTTGAAAAAGAATGGAATTATTTAAGGATTTACGACAGTAGTAAACATGCTGATTTAGTGTTAAAAGCCATCACTCAAGAGCAGTTAACTTTTAAAGTGATGCTGGGTTCTGATTTAGCGGCAGAATCTAATAATCCTGAATGTCCATGGGGAGCTCATCATTCAAAAAGTACCTTGGCGGATAATATTCTTGCCAATGACAAACAAATCGATCGCATGATAGAACTTGCTCATGAGTATTCGGATATTGTTTTTTCAGTATCTATTGGGAATGAGGCTACCGTTGAATGGAGTGATCACCAAGTATCTGTGCAGCGTTTAATTAGTTTTGTCAGAAGGATTAAACAAACAGTCAAACAACCAGTAACGTTTTGCGAAAATTATGTCCCATGGATTGGAAAATTAGAGCCACTAGTAGAAGAATTAGATTTTATTTCATTGCATACCTATCCAGTATGGGAATATAAAACCATCGATAGCGCGTTAAAATATACAAAACATAATTATAAAACAGTTGCCAAGCATTACCCTGATAAACCTATTGTAGTCACTGAGGCTGGTTGGACAACAAAATCAAATGGCAGAGGCATAGATCCCTGGAATGCTTCTCAACAATTTCAAGCGGAATACTATTGCCAATTAATGCAATGGAGTCATAAAAAGAAAATACTAACGTTTGTATTTGAAGCCTTTGATGAACCATGGAAAGGATCAGATGATCCGCTTGAACCCGAAAAACATTGGGGGATATTTACAGTTGATAGAAAACCAAAATCAGTAATGAAAGAACTGTATTCTCACCTTTAAACGAATAAACCTATCGTTTTAGATAGTAAACGAGGAGATGTTATGAAAGAAGTATTGCAATCAGGATCCAGAAACGGACGAATACCCTTTAGCCAAAAAGTCGTTTTTGGTCTTGGAATGTTAGGTAATCAGATGTTTCCAGCGGCACTTGGAATATTCATGGTTATCCTTGTACAAGGTTTGGGGATGAACACCATCCTTTGGGGAATCCTGTTTTTTGTTCCTAGGCTTTTTGATGCCCTAACAGATCCCATTATGGGATTTATTTCGGACAATACGAAATCACGCTGGGGTAGACGGCGTCCTTATATATTCATTGGAGCAATAATTGCAGGATTGAGTTTTATTGCAATGTGGCAGATTTATCCAGAAAACAGTGAGATGTATAACTTCACGTATTTTTTGGTTATTTCAATTATCTTTTATTTAGGTATGACCATTTTTGGTGCCCCGTATGTCGCTATGGGCTATGAGATGAGTAATGATTTTCATGAACGTACTCGACTCATGGCTGTATCACAATGGATAGGACAATGGGCTTGGGTGATAGTGCCGTGGTTTTGGGTAGTTCTATATGATCCAGAATTTTTCGCTAATTCGGCCGAAGGTGAGAGAACGTTATCGATATGGGTTGGTCTTTCTTGTATGGCACTTTGTTTGGTGCCGGCAATATTTGGAAAGACGGGTGATACTCCTGATGACTTAGAAGTGATATCTCGAAAAAATCTTAAAGGTAATTTTAGTTCATTACTTCTTGGTCTTGTTGAAACACTTAAAAACGCACCATTTAGA
>CALJIH010000265.1 GCA_937974135.1 uncultured Cocleimonas sp.
GGATGTTCTATTTCCATATCTGTTGAATCTACGTAAATATTTTGCTCGGATACGTAAGCCATAGAGCCTTCTTCATCGACTAATACATGGTACCACGGTGCATTTTTTGAGGGTTGGTTAGTGGTATATTGATCATACCAATCGTCTGTGCCTTGAAAGTCCGCATCGACATCAATAATGACACCACGAAACTTTTGTTCCTTATGAACAATCACATCACCAAGATTAAATCCTGCTATAACTATACTCATTGTTAATGCACCCCTTGTTTAATTGCTAAACGTGTACTTTATTAATTTTTAATACTCTATAAATACTAACGTTGTGATTAATCTTATGGTTTCAAGTATTTTTGTCATGAAATTTCAAAAATCGATTCTCAAAAACACTGAACATTATTACGTGAGTGGCCCTGTATAACTCTCTCGTTCATACTTTACTGCTTGCAAGCGACGTCTATAAAGTTCTTCTGATATTTTTTCATTTTCGAAACCATCCCTGATAATCTCTTGAACATCCACTGCGGCCGCAGTATCTCTGACCAATTCGAAGAAAGGTGCTTGTCGATAATCGTAATCTTCATAGCCTGGTCGACCATGACTATCAGCAACACATGCAGTGATAAATTGACTAAAACGTTCAGGCTTACGAAATGCATCGGTGGCATTTAGCACTTTTAGTAAAGTCTTGGGTTTAACCTCAAAAGCTCTATGAACATGCGTGTGGTAACGGGATGTAATTTCTGCAAGCTCACGATATTGATTTGGCACTTTATAGCGTTCACATAACTCTTTAACCAAACCCACACCGCGTTCTTCATGATCATAATGATGCGGTAAAATATCTTTTGGCGTCGTTCCTTTACCTAAATCATGCGTTAGCGCAGCGAAACGTATCAACGGGTCTTCACTTAATAAGCACGCTTGTTGAAGTACCATCATGGTATGCACACCCGTATCAATTTCGGGGTGGTATTCTTTGACTTGAGGTACGCCCCATAAACGATCAATCTCTGGGAAAAGTATTTTTAAAGCCCCGCACGCTCTAAGTGTTTCAATAAATACATCTGGTGCAGGTTCAGTTAAAGCGCGTGAGGTTTCTTGCCAAACTCGCTCTGCAACCAATGCATCCACTTCACCCTGATCAACCATGGATTTCATTAATTCCATGGTTTCATCTGCAACAGTAAAACCAAGGTTTGAGAAACGTGCGGCAAAACGTGCGATGCGTAAAATTCTTACAGGATCTTCAGCAAACGCTGGGGACACATGTCTTAACACACGATTTTCAATGTCTGCTTGACCATTGACGTAATCAATAACATTTCCATCTTCGTCTTCAGCTAATGCATTAATGGTCAAATCACGACGCTTAATGTCTTCCTCAAGCGAAACATCAGGATCAGCGTGGAACTGAAAACCATGATATCCCGCAGCCGTTTTACGTTCTGTTCGAGCAAGGGCATATTCTTCGTTTGATTTTGGGTGCAAAAAAACCGGGAAATCTTTTCCTACAGGTTTATAGTTTAATTCCAGCATTTTTTCTGGCGTCGCACCAGTTACTACCCAATCGCGATCTTTGATAGGTAAACCGAGAATTTTATCTCTTACAGCGCCGCCGACTAAATACGTTTTCATGGAGTAATTATACTGAAAAACCAAAAACATGGGCTATTGAATAGCAGAAAAATAAAGACGTAAATTTATTATGGAACGTTTAATTATTGGGGTAAGCTAGCGTTTGCTAAATATGTGAAACACAAGAAGGGTTTGATGAAACTTCCAGAAAACATTACTGCTCAAGTTAAACGCGCACTAACTGAAGATATTGGTACGGGCGATGTTACAGCTGATTTAATTCCCCAAGAAAACACCTCGACTGCAAAAGTAGTTTGTCGTGATGATGCCATTTTAGTAGGAGTCGCTTGGTTTAACGAAGTATTCCATCAAATCGATGAAACTGTAGATATTAACTGGAATTTCAAAGACGGCGATCATGTAAAAGCCAATGAAATACTCTGTACCCTTTCAGGAAATTCACGTTCTATATTAAGCGGTGAACGAGCAGCACTTAATTTCACTCAAACGCTATCTGCAACAGCGACTCAAACAAATCGTTACGTGAAATTGATTGCGCATACCAAAACTAAGGTGTTGGATACGCGTAAAACGATCCCAAATATGCGCGATGCACAAAAGTATGCAGTACTTTGCGGTGGAGGTAAAAATCATCGTATCGGCCTGTATGACATGATTTTAATCAAAGAAAATCACATCATGGCTGCTGGTTCGATTACTGCGGCTGTCGCTCAAGCTAAACAGTTACACCCTAAGATTCGCGTTGAAGTTGAAACCGAAAATTTAGAAGAATTCCGCGAGGCAAGTAAAGCAGGCGCTGATGTCATTATGCTTGATGATTTTGATCTAAAAACCATGCGTATCGCCGTCGATGAAAACGCCGGCAAGATAGATTTAGAAGCATCAGGTGGGGTTAATTTAGACACGATATTAGCGATTGCAGAGACTGGAGTAGATTTTATTTCGGTAGGTCAAATCACCAAAGATATTAATGCCGTTGATTTATCGATGCGATTTGATAAGTAAATAAACAGTTCTGTTGAACCCGTCGAATACACCCCCCTACTTTTGTGGGGTTTTGCAAGGTTTAGTATTTTTAAACAAAACCAACTGGCTTTTGTTTGTAAAACAACACTAATTGATCATAAACCTCTGGACAGTTACGTTTTAGAATATCTGGTGCTGTGAAAAACGTTTCACTAATTACAGCAAAGAATTCCGCAGGATTAGTTGCTGCGTATTCATTAATGTGGGTATGTTCATGATTCCTTACTTTACTGACTAAAATATCATAGGCTTCACTTAAAGATTGCGTCCATTCACTGCGTCGCATACTAGGATGTAACGGCGGCATGCCGTTAGCGCGCCCATTCAGCATATCAAGTTTGTGTGAAAATTCATGAATCGTGACATTATGGCCTGCACGAGGTGAAAAACTATCTCTCTCAACATCCGTCCAAGCTAATATCACAGGGCCATGCGACCAAGCTTCGCCAGCTGCTGCGATTTTATTATCATGCACTAAACCATAGTTATCCGTTGTATTTCGATAGATAACAAAGGTATCTGGGTAAACGACGATTTCGATCCAACCATCGTAATAGCTGATATCAAGATTCAAGATGGGCAAACATGCTTGAATCGCGATGAGCATTTTCTTTTCTTCGTCTAATTCAAACCCTTTCACCCCAGTAAACACCTTTTCATGCATGAAAAGCGTGGTGAGGTTTTTTAATTTGAATAAATCTTTAGGGTCTAGATTTCTACAAATTGGCAATGAATTCACGAGCTTTCCCCAAATCGCCGGTGAAATGGGATTATTTTTTAAAATAAAATAGGTTTTTACTTTTGAAAGTAGCTTGAACATTTGTGTCTCTGGCAGTGCCAAATGAAAGTCGTTATATTAACTTTGGGCGTTTATGCACAGATTCAATGATGGCGATAAATTAATAGATAAAAGGAGCTTAAAAAGACACCCCCCACTTTTTGACTGAAATGACGTTTTTGTTGAAAACGTAAAGTGAATTAATGCAGAGTTAGGGATTTTTAATTCATTGTTATTGACAGGATGTATCAACCAATTGCTGAACACGACTGGTACGAGTACTGTTGGCACGTTGAGATATTACCAATGTGTCTCGCCACACTAAGCATGCAAGATCCATTTTTCCCCAAACTCTGTATAAAAACCCAAGATTTATTTGCTGGCTAATGGTACCCGCGATACTTTTGTTTTGCTGGTAAATGGTAATTGCTTGTTTGTGTTGTTCTTCCGCTTTTATAAAGTTGCGTTGTTTACGATTTATAATCGCTTGTTTGCCTAACTCATCTGCCACTTTATTGTCTTGTACCGCCGTTGGGTCAACACCATTTGCTCTGGCTATATAAGCTTGTGCTTTTTCAACATCTCCGTTTTCTTCTGCCAAGATAGCAAGATTTTTATAAATATCAGGAAGGCTTTCATCGTAGTTATTATTGGTATTGATTTCTAATGATGTTTCAAAATGAGACTGCGCTTTTATATTTTGTTGCATCGCTTGATACAAACCACCCATGGCTGCATGAGTATCGGCCATTCTCTTAAAGTCATCACGTTGTTTAAAGTTAGACAGGGCTGTTTTATAGTAATTTTCTGCTTGTTCAAATCGCTCAGAATCTTTGTATAGATTCGCTAAATTAAAACTAATATTGGCAATACCTACATCATCTTCGATCTTTTTGTATATGCTCAAAGACTCATTGAAAGCATCCTCTGCTTCAACTAATTTTCCTTCAGATACATTAAGTATCCCAAAGTTTGCCAAAGTTAAAGCTTGATTGGCGGTGCTTTGATTCGCAAATGATTGAACACGTTTATAGGCTTTCTCTGCTTGTGCAAACTGTTTAAGCTGTCGGTAAACATGTCCTTGACGAGAATAGGCTGTAATGTTTTCAGAATCAATTTCACTGGCTTTTTTATAGGCTTGAAGTGCTTGTCGTGATGAACTCAAGTTTTGTATATTGCCAATATTTATCCAAGTTTGTGACTGTTCTTGTAAGTTTTTTTGTGTGCTAGCTAGTGTAATAAGGGATTTTTTGGCCGCATTTAAATTACTGCTTTTTAATTCAGCAAGTGCTTTGCTTGCTTGAGAACTTGATGATGCGTTTAGTTCTTGTAAAGTCTTTTCTAAGGCCGTTTTTTGCTCTGCTTTATCTTCATCAGTCCCGTTAAAATACCGCGTAACGAGTTCATTGGATAACGACTGCGCATTAAAGCTTGTATTTATTGGTGCAGTAATTCTTTTTTTAGTTTTTTTTGTGGGAATATTTTGTAATTCTGGAGTCGGATAAAAAACTAGAAAACCAATTCCTATCGAAATTAAAAGAAGTG
>CALJIH010000266.1 GCA_937974135.1 uncultured Cocleimonas sp.
TTGCTAGTTTCTGTCAAAACACCCCAAAAGTAGGGGGGTGTCTTTTCTATCTATTTTTCAATCTCAAAATGAAACAGAGGTGTTTAGCGTTTGAGTTTTCGTTGAGAGCAAGGCGCGATGGTTCTCGAAAGCCGGGAGCATACAATCAGTATGTGACCAGCTTGAGAGGTTCTTGCAACAACGCTAACGATGCAAAGGCAAGTGCCCGATCACTGACACGCGTCGCAATCGGGGTCTAGGATTGAGCAAGCCGCCGGCGCCGCCGACCCA
Source organism: uncultured Cocleimonas sp. (assembly GCA_937974135.1). GTDB lineage: Bacteria > Pseudomonadota > Gammaproteobacteria > Thiotrichales > Thiotrichaceae > Cocleimonas. The sequence goes on from CALJIH010000266.1 coordinate 271, forward strand.
ACCTGCGCTGGAGCCTCTGGAGCAGCTGCCTTAGCCACATTACTACTAGACTCTTCACTCTTTTCCATTGCCGTCGCACCCATTGAACGCAAGTAATAAGTGGTTTTAAGACCACGCACCCACGCTAACTTGTATAGGTTATCGAGCTTCTTGCCCGATGGCTCTTGCATGTATAAATTCAGTGACTGACCTTGGTCGATCCATTTTTGACGACGACTGCCCGCTTCAACTAACCAACGTGGATCAACTTCAAACGCAGTTGCATATTTAGCTTTAATCTCTTCAGGAATACGATCGATTTGCTGCACACTGCCATCGAAGTATTTTAGGTCGTTGATCATTACTTCGTCCCAGATGCCAAGTCCTTTGAGTTCTTCGACCATGTACGGGTTGATTACCGTGAACTCACCCGACAGATTCGATTTAACGAACATGTTTTGGTAAGTTGGCTCGATTGACTGACTCACACCACAGATGTTTGAAATTGTTGCTGTCGGTGCAATTGCCATGGTATTTGAGTTACGCATGCCGTGCTTCTTCACTTGCTTACGTAGGCCATCCCAATCTAAGGTCTGTGACTTATCGACTTGGTAGTATTCTCCGCGTTGCTCTTCCATGAGCTCAATCGAATCGATTGGCAGAATTCCTTTGCTCCATAAAGAGCCTTCGTAACTTGGGTAGGTGCCACGCTCTGCTGCTAAATCAGATGAGGTTTTAATCGCATAGTATGAAACTGCTTCCATACTGCGATCAGCAAACTCAACCGCATCATCAGACGCATATGGAATGTTTTGCTTGTAAAGCGCATCTTGGAATCCCATCAAGCCCATACCTACTGGACGATGTTGCATGTTTGAGTTACGCGCTTGCGGTACGCTGTAATAGTTGTATTCGATAACGTTGTCGAGCATACGCATTGCAGTGGTGACGGTTTTCTCTAACATTTCCATGTCGATGCCGTCTGCCGTGGTGTGCTTAGCAATATTCACAGAACCTAAGTTACAAACTGCGATTTCATCATCATTAGTATGAAGCATGATTTCAGTACATAGGTTTGAGCTGTGAACTACGCCAACATGTTGATTGCTGTAACGGATGTTACAAGGGTCTTTGAATGTAATCCAAGGATGACCTGTTTCGAACAACATACCTAGCATTTTGCGCCATAGGTCAACTGCTTTGATCTTTTTAAACAGACCAATTTCACCGCGAGCGGCTTTTTCTTCGTAACCTTCATAGGCTTTTTGGAAAGCTTTACCGACTAGATCATGAAGGTCTGGTACTTCTTCTGGCGAGAATAATGTCCATTCGCCTTCTTCCGCGACGCGTTGCATGAATAGATCAGGAATCCAGTTAGCTGAATTCATGTCATGCGTACGACGACGCTCATCACCTGTGTTTTTACGAAGTTCGATGAATTCTTCGATATCTACGTGCCATGTTTCTAAATAAGCACAGATTGCACCTTTACGCTTGCCACCCTGATTTACTGCAACCGCAGTATCATTGGTGACTTTCAAGAAAGGTACAACCCCCTGAGATTTCCCGTTTGTGCCTTTGATATGAGCCCCTAGACCACGCACACGCGTCCAGTCATTCCCTAAACCACCGGCGTACTTGGAGAGCATTGCATCGTCTTTAATAGAACTATAAATTCCATCAAGACTGTCCGGCACGGTGGTGAGGTAACAGGAGGAGAGCTGAGGACGACGCGTTCCTGAATTAAACAGGGTTGGCGTGCTACTCATAAAGTTAAAACTGGAAAGGAGGTTGTAAAACTCGATCGCACGTTCTTCACGGTTGACTTCATTAATAGCCAAGCCCATTGAAACGCGCATAAAAAAGATTTGTGGTAATTCAAAACGAACGTTGTCTTCAGTATGAATGAAGTAACGGTCGTAAAGTGTCTGTAAACCTAGGTAAGTAAACTGCTGATCACGTTCTGGCTTGATTGCATCGCCTAAACGAGCCAAGTCGTAACGTGTTAGTTCTTCATCAAGCAATTCAAGATCAACCGCTTGTTTGATGTATTTTTTAAAGGTTGCAGGATAGCGTTTTGCCATCTCTGCTTGTGTGGCTTCTGAATGACGGCCATTAATATAAGTGAGGGCTTCGGTACGTAAGTTGTCTAGTAACAAACGCGCCGCCACTATTGAGTAGTTTGAATCCTTCTCAATATTGACGCGCGTTGCCATTACTAATGCGGAACCGACATCTTCTTCCGGGATGCCATCAAATAAATTCCGCAAAGCCTCCTTTTCGACAGTGTCTTTGTCGACGCCGTCTAAACCTATAACTGCTTCCGCGATTACTTTGCGCAGGCGATTTTGGTCTAATGGCTTGGTGTCCCCATTTGATGTGGTGATATTTATTTTTGATTTTTTACTTTCTTTTTTACTTTCTTTGGTCTCGCTTTTTTCTGCGCGAGCTGTGGCACGGTCTTCACGATAAATCACGTAAGCACGCGCAACTTTGCGTTCGCCCGAACGCATCAGAGCTAATTCTACTTGGTCTTGAATATCTTCGATGTGTACAACACCACCATCAGGCATACGACGGAATAGACTGTCGTTTACTTGAATAGCAAGTTTTCTTACGGTGTCATGGATTCTTGATGAGGCAGCTGCAGTACCCCCCTCAACGCTTAAGAATGCTTTAGTCAGTGCAACTTCAATTTTAGTACTGTCAAACGGTGTTACTTTGCCGTTACGACGAACCACTTTAAAAACAGCATCTTCAACGGGTGAAGTACGTGACATAGTTTCATCAATTGCGTCTTTAACAATGTTGTGTTGTTGCGCGTCCTGCAAATTATCGTTATTGATTTCAACATCGTTCGCAAAGTCGTCACCCGAGACAGGTTGCATATGTATTCTCCATTATATCGAAGTAGTGCCACATAATTCTTCCATCTATTATGCTTTTGCCCTTAACTACTTCAGGGTTACTGTGTATGTAAAATTATTAATTTAATAACAAAAAGCGCATTAAAACGAGGCAAAGGATGTGAATACTTTGCGATGTATGGCCATGAATAAATACCGTGATGAATTGTTTATAATTCGAGAGTTGGTGTTTACTTCTGTTGGCTTTCTATGCCTTCCTTCCTTCAAGCTAAACTATTACATTTTGTTCATGCTAATTGGATAGATGTGTGAGTTACCAATTAGCAAAAGGTTTATTAAATTTTTAACAATCATTAACCTTTTTTTCGAATGGTTTTTTAATTGTTTATTTTTTAAACGAATCTAACAAAATTATAGTCTGCATACTATAGAATGTGGTTGTAGGTCTCGTCAAGCACAAGATGTTGTGTTTATCTCTTTTGGATGTTGTCGATAGCATGTGGATAACTTGGGTAAAACTTGATTAATTGAGGTTATCCGACTTGTGCTGATTTTAGAAATAATTTAAATAAAAATTTAATTATTTTTTAGGTTAGAATTCATCTAATTAAAATCAATGGATTACGAACCAATCATGTCATATCAGGTTACCTTGAAACCCAGCGAACACCACTTTACGGTTGAGGAAAATGAATTTATTTTAGACGCTGCATTGCGTCAAGGCATTGCTTTTCCTTTTCAATGTAAAACGGGATCGTGTGCCACCTGTTTAGGAAAAGTGACAGCGGGTGAAATTCATTATCCAGATGGTTTGCCATTAACTGTGATGGAACATGAGCACGAACAAGGCAAAGCAGTTTTTTGTGTGTCAGTGGCGAAGTCTGACCTTGAACTTGAAGTCAATGAAATAGATAGCAGTAGTGATGTTCAAGTTAAAACACTCCCAGCGCGGGTGAATTCATTAAGGCGTTTGGCAGATGATGTGATGGAAATGACATTAAAACTTCCAGCATCCGAACAACTGCATTTTTACGCAGGACAATATATTGAATTCATTATGCGCGATAAATCACGGCGTGCGTTTTCAATTGCCAATTCACCTTCTAATGATGAATACCTTGAATTGCATTTACGCCAAGTACCAGATGGTGTGTTTACGAATCATGTTTTCAATAGTATGAAAGAAAAAGCTATGGTGAGAATAGAAGGACCTTTTGGTAGTTTTTATATTCGTGATACTTCAAACCGTCCATTAATTTTTATTGCGGGAGGTACAGGTTTTGCCCCGATAAAATCTATCCTCGAAAAGCTAATCGAAGAGGGTGATACGCGACCCGTGAAAATGTATTGGGGTGCAAGAGCTAAAGCTGATCTCTATCGGAATGACCTTGCGGTAAAATGGGCATTTCAATATGAGCATATAGAATATATTCCTGTGTTGTCAGACGCTAAATTAGAGGATAACTGGGAAGGTAGAGTAGGATTTGTTCACGAAGCGGTCGCGAATGATATTTCAAATATTGCTGAATATGATGTTTATATGGCAGGACCACCCGTAATGATTAATGCGGCCAAAGAGACATTTTCATCTCAAGGCTTACCTATTGATCAGTTATTTTCAGATTCGTTTGAATATGCCAATGGATAAAATGTTCGTTGTACCGTTTAATAAGGGCAAAAAGTAGGGGGGTGTCTTTTAAGATATTTTCTTCTGGTCGGTTTGAGTAATAACAGGAATCAACTAAACTTAAGAAAAAATCAAGAGAGTTTTAATTTAATTCAACTCAATTAACTGGTGTTTTATGTTTAAAAATCTCAAAAAAGATTCGCATCTTATTGAAACGTAATGAAGAAAATGAAATTACAATAGAGGAAAAAAATACCCCTATTTTTTTGTAAAATACTTGACATGATGGTTATACAAACTTGTCCACAAAATCTGTGGATAACTCTGTGTATATAATTGTAATTATACCCTTTCAAACCCTGT
>CALJIH010000267.1 GCA_937974135.1 uncultured Cocleimonas sp.
AGCTCCCAATAGAACGTCATTTGCTGCTTTAAAGGCATCTAACAATGTAGTATTTTTGCCTAAAGCGCTTAGTAGTTTAGCGTTTGGAATAGTAATAATTGAATCAACATGCTTCGCTAATTCAGCGATACCTGCTTCGGCAGCCGCCATACGCTTTGGCCCTTCAAATGGGAATGGTTTAGTTACTACCGCAACAGTTAGCACACCTAGTTCACGTGCCATTTCAGCAACTACGGGTGCAGCACCTGTACCGGTTCCACCACCCATACCAGCAGTAATGAAAAGCATATCAGTACCTGAGACCAATTCTTTAATGCGCTCACGGTCTTCTAATGCAGCTTCTTTACCAATTTCTGGGTTTGCGCCAGCACCTAGACCTTTTGTTAATGCATTACCTAATTGAATAAGATTTTTTACAGGTGAACCGTCAAGCGCTTGTGCATCTGTATTTGCACAGATGAATTCAACCCCTTCTACACCTGCGTCAACCATATTTTTAACAGCGTTTCCGCCACCACCACCAACACCAATTACTTTAATATTTGCGTTTGTTGCTTCTGTATCCATTAATTCAAACATAGCCCTAACTCCTTCTAAGTTATTTCTTCTTTCGATGTGTTAAAAAATTAAGAATGCTTCCTTCTAAAACATTCAATTCTTGTCTAAATTTCAAAGTATCCTAAAACGATTAATCCACTAAATTTAGACAGTGTTACTTACAAATTATTACCAAACCAAGACTTCATTCTGTCCCATAAATTCTCTTGTGAAACATGTGAAAAACCATTGCCGCCAGCCATTTCATTCTGAGCCGCGCCAAATAACAATAAACCTACACCCGTCGAGTGAATCGGGTTTTCAACTTCACCTTTCAAACCACCTACATTGATAGGTGCTCCAATTCGAACTGGCATATGAAAAATCTCTTCTGCTAATTCAACTGCACCACGAATTTTCGATGAACCACCAGTGAGAACAATGCCAGCACCAATGCGTTCTTCAAACCCACTACGACGAAGTTCTGCTTGAATTAAAGAGAATAATTCTTCGTAACGTGGCTCAATGACTGATGCCAAGGTCTGCGTAGAAAGCCCACGTGATTCACGCTCGCCAATACCAGGAACTTCAATGATTTCATCTTTAGTCACTAATTTACGCAGTGCATGACCATGTTCAATTTTAAGTTTCTCGGCAAACTGTGATGTCGTACGAACAGCTACCGCAATATCATTTGTGACTTGATCCCCAGCGATTGGAATCACCGCTGTATGTTGAATTGCTCCATCCAAGAAAATAGCGATATCACTAGTACCACCACCGATGTCAACCATACAAACACCAAGTTCTTTCTCATCGTTTTCTAGCACAGCGTAACTGGATGCAACTTGTTCAAGAATCACATCATCAACATCCAGACCGCAGCGATCGACACATTTCATAATATTCTGAGCGGCACTTTGTGCGCCTGTAATCAAATGCACACGTGCTTCTAAACGCACACCTGACATACCGATCGGCTCACGAATGCCTTCTTGTTGATCAATAACATAATCTTGTGGTAATACATGCAAAATACGTTGATCAGCGGGAATAGCAACAGCTCTTGCTGCATCCATTACTCGTTCGAGATCACCTTCTGTGACTTCTTTATCTTTTATCGCTACAATGCCGTGGGAATTAAGACTTTGGATATGACTTCCTGCGATACCAGCATATGCAGAATTAATATTCACCCCTGCCATTAACTCGGCTTCCTCAACAGCGCGTTGTATTGCTTCGATGGTTGAATCAATATTCACCACAACACCTTTTTTCATTCCTCGTGAGGGATGTTTACCAATCCCTACAATTTCTACACCATCGTCTTCTGTAATTTGTCCAATTAACGCAACTATTTTTGATGTACCAATATCCAAAGCAACAACCATATTGCCTTCGTTACTGACCGTCATTGTTATCTCTTTATGTGGTTTGCCCATAACAACTCTCCTTAACCATTACCTTCACACTTTGTATTCACTTTTTTCTTAAAAATTGAATACAAGTCTTCCTATCCTTTGAAAACACTATCTGCCGATAGCCCCTTTTTCCATTTCACTGCAAATCCATTGGTATAACGAAGATCTACAACACTAATTTTATCCAACACATGATTTAAACTTTCATCATAAGCCACCATAAAACGCTTTAAGCGTTTAGCTTGTTGCTCCCTACCGATTTTTAATGTCATACCATTCTCTAACTTGATTCTCCAAGAACCACGAGCATCTTCTTTAAATTCGACTAACTTAACGGGAAAGCCTTTCATCATTTTGCGAATTTCTAAGAAACCATTTGCCATGTTTCGACCCATATTTCTACCAGTACCATTCGGGCTATAAAGCAAAGGTAGCTCACCTTTTTCTTTCTCCATTGACGCTTTTATGATTTCCCCATTTTCAGCTAACATTTGAGTTTTCCCCCAATGCGCCACAGGCTTTTGCTCGTAGATTTTCACAATCAATTTTTTCGGCCAAACATGCGTTAAAGCTGCCGAATGAACCCATGGATTATTCTCTAAAGCTTTTTCTAGGTTTTTATCATCCAATAAAAACAAGTTAGTTTTTGCATATGACTCAATTAATGGTTGTAGTTGCTTGGTATCTAAGATTCTAAATTCTCCAGTCACCTCTACTGTCTCAATCGTGAGGTTTTCTGGGTTTTGAATCCATTGATAACCTCCCACAGCGGCGATTAACGGAATAATCAGTAAAGCACTCCATAAAACCGGTTTTACAGAGAGTGAGAAGCGTTTACTAAATGCTTCTTTTTTAGAAACCTTACGCGTACATTGAGGACGCCTTGCTTTTACTTGCTTGCGTTTCATTTGCCTAACCCCGATGTTTTTAAAATTTCAACTGTAAGTTCTGGAAAGCTCAATCCGTGTTGTTTTGCTGCCATTGGGACTAATGAATGATCTGTCATGCCTGGTGTGGTATTGACTTCAATCAACCAAAATTTTTCATCAGTATCTTGCATCAAATCAACGCGTCCCCAGCCTTTACCACCCAGCATTTGAAATGCCTCTTTAGAGAGTGATTTTAGTTCATCCTCTTTGTCAGAATCTAAGTCACACGGACAGTGATACTGCGTCTCATTTGATTCATATTTCGCATCAAAATCATAAAAGTCAGTATTCGCAACAATCTGAATAGGAGGTAACACCTGATCACCCAAAATCGCTACAGTAAATTCTTTACCTGTCACCCATTGCTCAGCAAATACAACATCGTCAAACTCTGCTGCTTTCTCATAGGCTGGTTTTAGTTGCTCGGCTTTAGTCACCTTAGTCATACCAATGCTAGAACCTTCCTGAACGGGTTTTACCATTAACGGTAAATCTAGTTTTCCTATGACTGCATTAAAATCAGATTGTGGTGTAAGTATTTCAAAAGCTGGCGTAGGTAAATTCGCTCCGCTCCAAATACGTTTTGTCATTAACTTATCCATACTGATTGCAGAAGCCATTACACCGCAACCTGTATAAGGTATTTGTGATATCTCTAAGATACCTTGAACCTCACCATCTTCGCCGCCGCGACCATGTAAAATATTAAATACATGATCAAATTTTTCATCGCGTAATATATCGATTACGTTTCTATCCGCATCTACTTTATGTGCATTAACGCCTTGTTCTAACAACCCTTCTAAAACCGCTTGTCCACTCTTTAAAGACACACTTCTCTCTGCCGCCCAGCCACCCATTAACACAGCAACTTTGCCAAAATCTTTAACGGTGTTGTTATGCATTGCACCAGTCATTTAAAGTAAAGATCCCTGTGATAATTTAGCGGGAAGGCCTGCCGAAATAGTACCGACACTTCCAGCACCTAGCGTTAATAAAACATCGCCATCATGAAGTTGATTCTGTAATGCACTCACGATGTCTTCTTGATCAGAGACAAAAATAGGATCAACCTCTCCACGATTTCTAATTGAACGAGCGAGTGAACGACCATCAGCACCTGCAATAGGTTCTTCATTCGCCGAATAAACATCCATAAGCACCAGCACATCAGGTTCTGATAAAACTTGCGAAAAGTCTTCAAATAAATCACGTGTACGAGTAAATCGATGCGGCTGAAAAAGCACTACCATGCGACGATCTGGCCATGCACTTCTAACCGCTTTCATGGTTGCTTCCATCTCGGTTGGGTGATGTCCATAATCATCGACCAACATAACGGTACCTTGATTGACTTTTATATCGCCGTAACATTGGAAACGACGCCCTACTCCTTGGAATTTATCCAAAGCATTTAGAATAGATTCATCGCTGAGTTCTAATTCGGTTGCAATCGCAATAGCGGCCAACGCATTTTGAATATTATGTTCGCCTGGCATATTTAAAGTGACGTCTAAAGTAGATTTATCTTTTCGTTCTACCGTAAAGAAACTTTGTGTGCCTGCATATCTAACATTTCTCGCTCGAATATCTGCATCAAAATGAATGCCGTAACTGACTATGGTTCGGGTGATTTCAGGTAAAATATCGCAAACATTATCATCATCTACACATAGCACTGCGATACCATAAAATGGTAAATGGTGAAGAAATTCTACAAAAGTACCCTTTAACTTTTCAAAGTCATTGTCATAAGTAGTGAGATGATCAGCATCTATATTGGTAACAACTGAAATCATGGGTTGTAATAATAAAAATGAAGCATCACTTTCATCCGCTTCTGCAACCAGATATTCGCCCGTACCTAAACGTGAATTACTCGCAGTACTGTTCAACCGACCACCAATAACAAAGGTTGGATCTAAACCACCTTCTGCTAACAAACTTGTTACTAAGCTTGTTGTAGTTGTTTTGCCATGAGTACCAGCAACTGCAATTCCATTACTAAAGCGCATAATCTCAGCCAGCATCTCAGCCCTTGGAACAACAGGGATATTTTGCTCTCTTGCTGCAATGACTTCTGGGTTATCATCTTTAACCGCGGATGAGACTACAACAACGTTAGCGCCTTCAATATTCAATGCTGCATGACCGATAAATACTTTTGCACCTAAAGAAGCAAGGCGGTCAGTCATTGAGTTTTGGGTAAGATCCGAGCCTGTTACTTCAAAGCCAATATTTGCCAGTACTTCGGCAATTCCGCTCATTCCTGAGCCACCTATACCTACAAAATGGACTTGTTTGATGCGACGTCGGGCTAGATCATTAGGCTGCTTCATAATTCAACCCCTTACCTGACTTTTCAATATCACTGTTATTAGTGATTGGTTCTTCAACTGTTTCAACGAATGTTTCCCATCCTTCTAATTCATTGTTGTCATTACTTTTATTTGGTCGATTAAAATCATAACCAGCATGTTCGGCACATAAAGCAGCAACTTCTTCAGTGGCTTCTGGTTTTGCTAAACGTTTAGCTTTAATAGACATTTCTATTAACTTATTTCGATCACTACACAAGTCTGTTAATACTGCTGATAATGATTCCGTCGTTAAATCACCTTGCGCAAGCAATACTCCTGCACCTGCATCACTTAAATACTTTGCATTAGCCGTTTGATGATCATCTACCGCATGCAAATACGGCACCATGATTGACGCCATACCAGCAGCTGCAAGTTCCGCAACTGTTAATGCCCCAGAGCGACATATCACTAAATCCGCCCATTCATAAGCTTCTGCCATATCCTCTATAAATGGCGTAACTTCAGCATCAACGTCCAATTTTTTATAGATATTTTCAGTGGTTTCGTCTTTATTCTTTCCTGCTTGATGTCTAACGATTGGACGTTTATCTAAAGGCATTTCATCTAATGCCATGGGGACTACTTCATTTAATATTTGCGCACCTAAACTACCACCAAAAACCAAAACATGAATCCGACCCCATCTATCACCTAATCTAACTGTTGGAGAATCAATAGCTGAGATATCTTTACGCACAGGATTTCCAATACCTATAATTTTCTTTGTATTGGTGCTCGAATTAGAAAAAGTACCTGAAAAACCTTCGAGAACTTTTTTACTAAATTTACTCAATATTTTATTAGTTAAGCCAGGGATAGCATTTTGTTCGTGAATCAATAGTGGCTTACCCATTAATGCTGCAACTAATCCCCCTGGGCCTGCTACGAATCCTCCCATACCTAATACCGCTGATGGCTTAACTTTCATCATGATTCTTAAAGACTGAAACAAAGCTTTAAGCAATTGAAATGGTGCAGCTAATAAAGTCGAGAGGCCTTTTCCACGCAAGCCATTAACTGACAAATAGACCATTTCAATACCAGCTTCAGGAATTACTCTAGCTTCTAGCCCTTTTGGTGTTCCCATCCAAATCACTGGAATATTTTGTGCTTCTAATGCTCTTGCCACAGCAAGTCCAGGATATACATGGCCACCTGTTCCACCCGCTGTAATCAGCACAGGTCCCAAATCTTTTTTATCTGTGTTAATGGAAGTAGCTGCAATCATGCTATTCGTTTCATCTTGCATAATGTGCTCCTCCCGCTGCTTTTTTTCTGCGAGTAGACCTTGCTTTTGAGGTTTGCTTAAACATCTTGTTTTTTTGCAGACGTGCTTCTTTATCACTTAACCCAAATAAAGCTATCTGCGTATCACGATGAACTCGCATTAATAATGCCAAGGCAACAATCGTAATTAACAAACTACTTCCACCATAACTAATCAAAGGTAAAGTCAATCCTTTAGGTGGTAGTAATGCCAAGTTAACTCCGATATGGAAAAGTACTTGGAATCCAATCCAAAATCCGATGCCATAGGCTAAATAAGCAGCAAAGTTTAGTTTTGCACGATCCGCGCGGAAACCGATGACAAATGCTCGTTGTACTAACCAGCCGTATAAAAATAAAGTAATTACAATGCCAACAAATCCTAATTCTTCAGCTAAAACAGCAAAGATAAAATCATTATGCGCTTCGGGAAGGTAAAATAGTTTCTGTACACTAGCACCCAAACCACTGCCAAACCAACCACCATCACCAACGGCCATCAAAGAATGCACTGTTTGATAAGCTTTACCTGAAGCATGCGACCAAGGATCTAAGAAAGCGGTAACACGTGCACCACGATAGCCCATCATTACTAATGGAATCATCACCGCAATGGCACCAATGAACAAAAAGGTTAATCTAGAAAGTTTTACGCCGCCTAAGTACAACATTGCTATACCAGTGGCTGTAAGTACTACCACCGAACCAAAGTCAGGCTCTAACATCAATAAGCCATCTGTAATCCCCAAAACAATTAGAGGAATAAATAAAGGTTTATAACTAGGAGAAAATGCCAGTTCTTTGCCATGACGAACCATGTAACCTGCTAAGTACATAATCATTATTAACTTAGCGATTTCAGAGACTTGTAGAGATATTGGTCCGAGATTTATCCAACGATGACTACCATTTACCTCTTTACCAATAACGGGTAATAACACGGCAATCAAAAGCAACAAAACAATAGGTAATAATTTTGCACCCATATGCTGCCAAACCGAGGTTTTGATTCGGTAAACACAGAAAGCAGCCACTATCGCCACACATAAAAATACTAGTTGACGATTAAAGAAGAAATAGATATTTCCGAAATTTCTTTCTGCAACAGCAATTGAAGCAGACATCATAATCACTAAACCCAAACCAATTAATAAGCTCACGCTCACTAACAAGCCTCGATCAACATATCGTTCCCAAGAAGGCATAAAATCAGAAGCTAAACGTTTAAGCATTCTGCACTCCTATATTATTCTCTACATTCTTTACTGCTTGGATAAACGCTTCACCGCGATGAATATAGTTATTAAACATATCGAAACTAGCACAGGCAGGAGACAATAAAATATTATCGCCTGCTTGCTTATCACCAAGTTGATACGCTTTTTCAACTGCAGCTTGCATCGAATCTGCAAATACATGAGGAATGGATTGATCAACCACGGCGGCGATTTTCTCCGCATCTTCACCAATCAAAACCACCGCACGCGCTTTAGCTTTGATTACTTCAGATAGTGGTAAAAAGTCCGCACCTTTGCCTTGCCCACCTGCAATTAATACAGTTTTACCAGACAAGCCAGAAAGTGCGGATAACGTCGCCCCTACGTTCGTACCTTTTGAGTCATTGTAAAAACTCAAATTATTTATTTCACTAACCCATTGAGTGCGATGTTCCATACCAGAAAATTCACGCAGTACTTTTAACATCGCTGACATTGTCAAACCTGCTTTTTCACCCAATGCTAAAGCAGCTAGAGAATTAGCAAGATTATGCTTCCCAACCTGTTTAATTTCTGCAACTGGTATTAGCAAGTCATCACCTTTTGCTAGCCATTCAACATCGTCTTTTAGTTGTATACCGTATTGCCCTTTTTCAGGGGTATCCAAGCCAAAGCTGACTGCATTATTATTTTTACTTGCTTGATGCGCAAAACGCTGAGAATAAGTATCCTCACGGTTATAAATCACATACTCACAATTTTGATAAATCAATGCCTTAGCTTGAGCATATTCTTCAATATTATTGTTGTAACGATCTAGATGGTCTTCAGAAAGATTTAAGATCACAGCTGCTTTTGTCTGCAAAGAAGGCGTTGTTTCCAATTGATAACTTGAGAGTTCTAAAATAAATAATTCTGTATTTTTCTTACTCAATAAATCTAGAGCAGGAGTACCAATATTTCCACCGGTACCTACTTCAACACCAGATGCTTTTGCCATTAAATCCAGCAAAGTGGTAACCGTCGTTTTACCGTTAGAACCAGTAATCGCAATCACCGGTTTTGTTGCAGGTATTGCACGACAAAACAACTCAATATCTCCTAGTACCTCAACTCCAGATTCTCTAGCAGATGCAATCTCGGGAGTTGCAACGGCAATCCCAGGATTAACCACTATTCGCTTAGCATTGCTTAATAATGGCGTATCGAAATCACCAAAATGATACTCAGCACCTTGATCATTTAATGAATAAAGCTCATCCATACAAGGTGGTGATTGACGACTATCAACCACAGCATATTTCATATCTTGATTGGATAAATAACGCGCAACAGAAAGTCCCGTAGTACCGAGACCTACGATGACAGTGTCTATATTGTCACTACGTTGTTGTGCGTTCATTTCAATCAATAATCTCTGTATAGGCTCTAAATAGAGTTAAAAAAGACACCCCCCTACTTTTACCTGTTTTCTCTTTTATCTAACTTTTAATGTTGCTAATCCAACCAAAACTAAAATAATCGTAATAATCCAAAAACGAACAATCACCTTTGGTTCTGCCCAGCCTTTTAATTCAAAATGATGGTGTATTGGTGCCATACGGAAAATTCTTTTACCACGCAATTTAAATGAGCCAACTTGCAAAATAACGGAAACCGCTTCCATTACAAATACGCCGCCCATGATGAAAAGCACTAACTCCTGCCTTACCATAACTGCAATCACACCTAATGCAGCGCCTAGAGACAAAGCACCTACATCACCCATAAATACTTGTGCGGGATAGGTGTTGAACCATAGAAAACCTAAACCAGCACCAAAAATTGCACCGCAAAAAATCAATATCTCACCAACACCAGCCACATAGGGAATTCCTAAATAACCTGAAAATTCAGTATTACCACTAGCCAGTACAAATACACCTAAGGCTGCAGCGACTAAAATCGTTGGCATAATCGCTAAACCATCTAAGCCATCAGTCAGGTTTACTGCATTACTTGTACCTACTATGACGAGGTAGCTCCAAGGGATAAATACCCAACCTAAATCAACAAACCATTCCTTGATTACCGGAAAGTACAACGTCGTTTCTGTTGGTCCTTTTGCCGCAATATATAAATACGTTACTGCGATAAATGCCACTAACGATAAACCCAAATACTTCCAGCGTGAGGCTAAACCTTTACTGCTTTTCTCTTTAAGTTTGAGAAAATCATCGTAACCACCAATAACTCCTGAGCCGATGGTCACAAACAAAGCCACCCAAACATAATGATTGGTTAAATCAGCCCAACATAAAGTTGCCACACTGATTCCTAACAAAATCAAGGCACCACCCATGGTTGGCGTACCTGCTTTAGCTAAATGTGTTTCAGGACCATCATCACGAATTGGCTGACCCATTTTTAAATTTGTCAACATTCTGATCATTCTCGGCCCCATTAACATGCAAATCCCTAATGCTGTTAGTACCGCTAAAATTGTTCTGAATGTCGAATACTGGAATACATTGAAAACAGAAAAATACCCAGACAACCATTCAAATAGATGCAATAACATTAGGCGCTTCTTCCATATTCAACTGAAGATTGTGCAGACAAGGCTTCCACTGCGCGTTCCATTTTCATAAAACGCGAACCTTTGACTAAAATCGTTACGTTATCCGGTAAATTTTCATTCACATCTGTTTTTAAACTATTTAACAACTCATCCATTTCTTTAAAACTCTTACCATTAGTACCAAACGAATCACAGGCCTTCGCACTGTAATCACCCAAACAATACATATGGTTTATACCCACCGATTTTGCTTTTTCGCCGATTTTTTCGTGCACTTTTTCAGG
>CALJIH010000268.1 GCA_937974135.1 uncultured Cocleimonas sp.
GCCGGGTGATAACGTTAAGATGACAGTTACCCTAATTAATCCGATTGCAATGGATGATGGTTTACGTTTTGCAATCCGTGAAGGTGGTCGTACAGTAGGTGCGGGCGTCGTTGCTAAAATTATCGAATAATACTGAATAGAGTATATAAATATGTCAGGTCAAAAAATCCGAATCCGTTTAAAGTCTTTCGATCATAAATTAATTGATCGTTCTGCTGGAGAAATTGTTGAAACTGCAAAGCGTACTGGTGCTAGAGTAAAGGGTCCTATCCCATTACCAACTAGAAAAGAGCGTTTTACTATTTTGGTTTCTCCGCATGTAAATAAAGACGCGCGTGATCAATATGAAATAAGAACGCATAAACGTTTAATGGATATAGTTGAACCAACTGATCGTACAGTTGATGCTCTAATGAAGTTAGATCTTGCTACTGGTGTGGATGTGCAAATTAAGCTTCTTTAGTAAAGTGTATTTTGGGATATGTAAAATATTATTTATTCTTGTTTTTATTTTGAAATAAATGTCTTAAAAGATAAATAATACATTTCCCTAACGTCAGTTTATCTGGCATAATGCGCGCCTTTCTTCGGCTCGACGCTTTTTGTGTCGGGCCGATTTTTTCCAAAAAAATAACACATCTAACTGTTATTGATTAAAAAAATGGTTAGATTTTAGATTTAAATGAGGTGGCCAAATGGCAATCAGTCTACTGGGTTCTAAAGTTGGAATGACCCGGATATACAATGAAGATGGTACTGCAACACCTGTTACGGTTTTGCAAATGATGCCTAATCGTATTTCTCAAGTAAAAACTATTGAGACTGATGGTTATAACGCTGTTCAGTTAACGGTAGGTGAGAAAAAAGCATCAAAGGTAAATAAACCTGAATCTGGTCATTATGCAAAAGCATCTGTTCAATCTGGTTCTTTTACCCGCGAATCACGTGTTGAAACATTAGAAGGCTATGAGGTCGGTTCAGAGTTGACCGTTGAGCTTTTTGAAGCTGGCCAAAAAGTTGATGTTACAGGTACTACTATCGGTAAGGGCTTTGCTGGTGTATTGAAGCGTTATAACTTTGCTGGTAAAGATGCTACTCATGGTAACTCTATCAACCATAGAACTCCTGGTTCTATTGGTCAAAACCAGACACCTGGTCGAGTGTTTAAAGGCAAAAAAATGTCTGGTCATATGGGCGCAGTGAAACAGACTACTCAAAACCTAACAGTTTTAAGTGTAGATTCTGAAAAACACTTATTATTAATTAAAGGTGCTGTTCCAGGTTCTCGTGGTGGAAATATCCTTGTTAAGACCGCGGTTAAAGGTTAAGTATTATGAAGATAAAAAATACAGATGGTAAAGCCGTTGAGTTAAGTGATGCGGTCTTTGCTGATGATTATAATGAAACATTAGTTCATCAAGCGGTTGTAACTTATATGGCTGGCGGTCGCGCTGGCACAAAAGCACAAAAGTCTAGATCAGATGTTAGTGGTGGTGGAATCAAGCCATGGAGACAAAAAGGCACTGGTCGTGCTAGAGCGGGTACCTCTCGTGGTCCTATCTGGAGAAAAGGTGGTGTTACATTTGCTGCTAGACCTCGAGATTATTCCAAAAAGCTTAACAAGAAAATGTATAGATCTGCAATGCGGTCTATCCTTTCTGAATTGGTTAGATCTGATTCTCTGATTATCGTTGATGATTTCGGTATTGCAGAACCAAAAACAAAAGCTATGGTTTCAAAATTGTCTTCGTTTGATGTAAGTACGAATGCATTACTAGTAAGTGATACAGTAGATCAAACGTTAATCCTGTCTTCTAAGAATATTCCTAATTGCGAATGTGTAACTGTTGCTTCATTGAATCCTGTAAGTCTTGTATCTCACGACAGTGTGGTAATGACTTCGTCTGCGGTTGCTAAAGTACAGGAGTGGTTGTCATGATCAGTAAAACAGAAGAAAGGTTGTATCAGGTTGTTTACGGACCTCATGTGACGGAAAAAACCGTGTCTGGTAATGAATCTAATATTCATGTGTTCAAAGTAGCGACTGATTCTTCGAAATCAGAAATAAAAAATGCAATTGAGACTTTGTTTGAAGTAGAAGTTGCAGCTGTTCGATCAGTAAACGTGAATGGCAAGGTTAAGAACTTTGGTAGAAGAAAAGGATCACGTAAAGATTGGAAAAAAGCCTATGTAAGATTGGCTGAAGGCCATACTTTAAATGTTGAGGCGGAGGGTTAAGTCATGGCAGTAGTTAAGATGAAACCAACTTCTCCTGGTCGTCGTCATCAGGTTAGAGTTGTAAATAAAGATTTACATTCAGGTAAGCCTCATAAGGCGTTACTTGAAAAGAAGAGTAAGTCAGGTGGTCGTAATAATAACGGTCGTATTACTACTCGTCATATAGGTGGTGGCCATAAGCATCATTATAGAGTTATTGACTTTAAACGTTTAAAAGATTCTATTCCTGCTGTTGTTGAAACTGTCGAATACGATCCAAATCGTACAGCCAATATTGCATTGTTAAAATATGCTGATGGTGAGAGACGTTACATCATTGCTCCTAAAGGTTTAAGAGCTGGTGATAAGTTAATGTCTGGTTCTGAAGCTACTATTTCCTCTGGAAATACATTGCCTCTAATTGATATTCCTGTTGGTACAGTGATTCATTGTATTGAGATGAAGCCTGGTAAAGGGGCTCAAATCGCTAGAAGTGCAGGTACTTCAGCGCAATTAATTGCTCGCGATGGAAGATACTCTACGTTACGACTCCGTTCTGGCGAGATGAGAAAAGTTTTGTCAGTGTGTCGTGCGACTATTGGTGAAGTAAGTAACTCTGAGCATAGTTTGATTAAACTAGGAAAAGCAGGTGCTAGCCGACACAGAGGTGTTAGGCCTACTGTTCGTGGTGTAGTAATGAATCCTGTTGATCATCCGCATGGTGGTGGTGAAGGTAAAACTTCTGGTGGGCGTCATCCTGTATCTCCTTGGGGTACTCCTACTAAGGGTTACAAGACAAGAAAGAATAAACGTACAGATAATTTAATTGTACGTCGTAGAAATAAGAGGTAATTACAGTGCCACGTTCACTAAAAAAAGGTCCATTTATTGATCATCATTTGATGACTAAAGTAATGAAAGCAGTTGATGCTGGTGATAGAAAGCCTATTAAAACTTGGTCAAGACGCTCTATGATTGTTCCAGATATGGTTGGTCTAACGATTGCGGTTCATAACGGACGTCAGCATGTGCCTGTTTTGGTAAATGAGCACATGGTTGGGCATAAGTTGGGTGAGTTTTCTCCTACTAGAATGTTTCGTGGTCACGTAGCTGACAAATCTTCAAGATAATTGGCATTAGGATTTTATGATGGAAGTTAAAGCTAAACTTAAATATGCAAGAATCTCGCCTCAAAAGGCAAGATTAGTAGCTGATCAAGTACGTGGAATGCCAGTTGAAAAGGCATTAGAGACTTTGGATTTTAGTCAGAAGAAAGCAGCTGCAATTGTTAAGAAGATACTAGATTCTGCAATTGCTAATGCCGAACATAATGAAGGTGCTGATATCGATGAGTTGTCAATCACTCAAGTGATGGTTGATCAAGCTCCAACAATGAAAAGAATCAGAGCACGTGCTAAAGGTCGTGCAAACAGAATAATTAAGCGAACTAGCCATATTACTTTGGTAGTTGGCGATGGTGAGGTTGAATAATGGGACAGAAGATACATCCAATTGGTTTTCGCCTTGGAATCGCTGCAGATTGGCGTTCTAAATGGTATGCAGAAGGGAAAGAATATGCAGAATTCTTGCACAAAGATTTGGCTGTAAGAGCTTCAATCGAAGAATCTTTAAAGCATGCTTCTGTTAGCCGTATACAAATAGAACGTCCTGCAAAGTCTGCTTTTGTCACGATACATACAGCAAGACCAGGTGTTGTAATTGGTAAGAAGGGCGAAGATATTGAGCGCCTAAGAAATCAAACAGCAAAAATGATGGATCTTCATCCTAATAACGTCAAAGTTAATATTGAAGAAATTCGTAAGCCTGAGTTAGATGCAAAATTAGTTGCAGAAAGTATTGCTAATCAGCTGGAAAGACGTATTATGTTTCGCCGCGCTATGAAGCGTGCAGTTGGTAATGCGATGCGTTTAGGCGCGTTAGGTATAAAGATTAGTTGTGGTGGTCGCTTGAATGGTGCTGATATAGCACGTACTGAGTGGTATAGAGAAGGACGTGTTCCTCTTCATACTATGCGAGCTGATATCGATTATTCAACAGCTAAAGCGCATACCACATACGGTGTAATTGGAATCAAAGTCTGGATCTATAAAGGTGATGTTTTCGATCTAGAACAAAAACAATCAAATTCTGCAAGCCAGAATGGCAAGAAGAAGAGATAGAGGTCTGAGATGTTACAGCCTAAAAGAACAAAATTTCGCAAGCAGTTTAAAGGTCGTAATCGCGGTCTTGCTACTACTGGAAGCAAAGTAAGTTTTGGTGAGTATGGTCTAAAAGCTGTTGGTCGTGGTCGAATTACTGCTCGCCAGATTGAAGCTGCTCGTAGAGCAATGACAAGACACATTAAACGTGGTGGAAAGATCTGGATTCGTGTTTTTCCTGATAAGCCTATTACAAGTAAGCCATTAGAGGTTCGAATGGGTAAAGGTAAAGGTAATGTTGAGTATTGGGTATGTTTAATACAACCTGGTCGTGTTTTATATGAAATGGAAGGTGTCTCTGAAGAATTAGCTCGCGAAGCCTTTGCCTTGGCGGCGGCTAAACTTCCAATTAAAACAGTATTTGTAACTAGGACGGTAATGTAATGAAAGCTAGTGAACTACGTCAAAAAACTACTGAAGAACTTTCAACTGAATTGTTGGATAGTCTTAAAGAGCAATTTGTATTTCGTATGCAAAGAGCCACTGGTCAATTGACACGTCCTTCTGAGATGAAAAAAGTACGCAGAAAGATTGCTCGTATAAAAACTGTTATTAACGAGATGCAATCAACAGATTCAGGTAAGTAATATGTCAGACGCAAATAAAATTGAACATGGTGTTACAGGCAAAGTTGTCAGTAATAAAATGGAAAAAAGTATCGTTGTATTAGGTGAACGTAAAGTTAAACATCCTTTGTATGGAAAGTTTATGCGTCGTTCTACTAAATATCATGTTCATGACGAAAAAAATGAATGCAATGTTGGTGATACAGTTGTAATACAGGAATGCCGTCCTGTTTCTAAAACTAAATGCTGGACATTAATTAAAGTATTAGAGAAATCAGCGTCTTAGACGTTATCAATATTGTTTATTTTGGTGTAATAAAATGATTCAGATGCAAACAAATTTAGACATAGCCGACAATAGTGGCGCGCGTCGAGTGCAATGTATAAAAGTACTTGGTGGTTCTCATCGTCGTTATGCTGGTATTGGCGATATTATTAAAGTTAGTATCAAAGAAGCTATACCTCGCGGTAAAGTAAAAAAAGGCGATGTATATACAGCGGTTGTAGTTAGAACTGCTAAAGGTGTACGTCGTAAAGATGGTTCTACCATAAGATTTGATAAGAATTCAGCTGTTCTTTTAAATACAAAACTAGAGCCTATTGGTACTCGTATTTTTGGGCCTGTTACTCGTGAACTTCGTGATAAAAACTTCATGAAGATTATCTCTTTGGCACCAGAGGTTTTGTAAGGTAAGTCATGAATAAAATAGTAAAAAATGATCAAGTAATCATAACTGCTGGTAAAGACAAAGGTCGTATTGGTAATGTTACTCAAATACTAGCTAACGGAAAACTTGTTATTCAAGGTATGAATGTTGCTAAGAAACATCAAAAAGGTAATCCACAAGCTGGTATTCCTGGAGGCATAGTTGATAAAGAGATGCCGATAGATGCTTCAAACGTAATGTTGGTTAACCCAGCTACCAATAAAGGTGAACGAGTAGGCGTTAAGATTTTAGATAATGGCAAGAAAGTTCGATTTTTTAAATCTAATGGCGAAGTCGTAAGTTAATCTACAAAGATTAAGATTATAAAGGTATTAAGATGTCTAGATTACAGAGTTTTTATCAGGAAACAGTAGTTCCAGAACTTACTGAGAAGTTTTCTTATAAAAACGTTATGGAAGTTCCTAAAATCACTATGATCTCATTGAACATGGGTTTGGGTGATGCTGTAGGTGATAAGAAAATTGTTGAGTATGCTGTAGAGGATATGACAAAAATCGCTGGTCAGAAGCCGGTTGTTACTTTGTCTAGAAAATCTATTGCTGGTTTTAAGATCAGAGATAACTGGCCAATTGGATGTAAGGTTAATTTGCGAAGAAACCATATGTATGAGTTTTTAGATAGACTCATCAATATTTCAATTCCTCGTGTGAGAGACTTTCGTGGTATGAATCCACGTTCTTTTGATGGCCGTGGTAATTACAGTATGGGTTTTAATGAGCAAATCATTTTCCCAGAAATCGATTACGATAAAATTGATAAATTACGTGGTTTAGATATAGCTATCACAACCACAGCAAAAACTGATGAAGAAGGTAAAGCTTTGTTAGAAGCTTTTAACTTTCCATTTAAAAAGAAATAATAGGATAGTTTGAACTATGGCTAAGAAATCAATGATTGCTCGTGAAAAAAAACGTGCATTACTAGTTGAAAAATACGCAAAGAAAAGAGCATCGTTAAAAGAAATTATACGTTCTCCCAAAAGTAGCTTTGAAGAAGTAATGGCGGCAACAGATTCTTTGCAAAAATTACCACGTAATAGTTCAAAAGTAAGACAAAGAAACCGTTGTGTTATTACAGGTAGACCTCATGGTGTTTATAGCAAATTTGGTCTTTGTAGAAATAAATTAAGAGAGTCAGCAATGGAAGGTGATCTTCCAGGTTTGACCAAGGCAAGTTGGTAAGGAATACATATCATGAGTATGAGTGACCCTATTGCAGATATGTTAACGCGTATTAGAAACGGACAACGTGCTAATAAAGTGAGTGTTAGTTTTTCTGCATCAAATAAAAAATCGGCTGTTTTAGATGTTTTGAGTTCAGAAGGATATATATCTGGATATGAAACCAGTGACGTTGAAGGTAAGCCTGTAACTTCTGTTACGTTAAAATATTTTCAAGGTGCTCCAGTAATTAGTACTTTAAAAAGAATCAGTAGGCCTGGACTGCGTATTTTTCGTGGAAAAGATAACCTGCCAGATGTTATGTCTGGTTTAGGTGTAGCTATTGTTTCAACTTCAAAAGGTGTCATGAGTAGTCGTTCTGCTAAAGCTGAAGGTCATGGCGGCGAAGTAATCTGTATAGTCGAATAAATCGGTAATTGATATGTCAAGAATAGCAAAAATGCCAATTGAGTTGCCTTCAGGAGTTGAAGTAGCAATTAATGGACAAAATTTAAATGTTAAAGGTCCAAAAGGATTATTCGATTACACTATTAATTCTGATGTATTAATTACTAAAGAAGATAGCACTCTCGTTTTTAATCCTAGAAATGCTAATAATCAAAAGCATTGGGCAATGGCTGGTACTATGAGAGCTGTTACAGGCAATATGGTTACTGGCGTGAGTGAAGGTTTTGAGAAAAAACTTGAGCTTGTAGGCGTAGGTTACCGTGCACAAGCACAAGGAAATAAATTAAACCTTACATTGGGTTTTTCACATCCTGTAGTACATGATATTCCAGAAGGTGTAACTGTTGAAACGCCTAGTCAAACAGAAATAATATTACGTGGTATTGATAAGCAAGTTATTGGTCAAACTGCGTCAGAAATTCGAGCTTACAGACCACCAGAGCCATACAAAGGTAAGGGTGTTAAATATGCAGATGAACGTATCATCCGCAAAGAAGCAAAGAAAACTTAAGGTAGTGTCGTAATGAATAAGAGAACAGCAAGAATTCGTAGAGGTAAGCGTTCACGTATGAAAATGCGTGAGTTAGGTGTTAATCGTTTGTCTATATTCCGTAGTTCTAAGCATATATATGCTCAAGTTATTTCTGGCGAAGAAAATGTCGTTCTAGCTTCTGCTTCTACTGTGGAAAAGTCTATGCGCGATAGTTTGTCTTACACAGGAAACTCTGAAGCAGCTGCAGCTATTGGTAAATTGGTAGCAGAGCGAGCAAAAGAAAAAGGAATTGAATCTGTAGCGTTTGATCGTTCAGGTTTTAAGTATCACGGTCGTGTTAAGGCGTTAGCAGAAGCGGCGCGTGAAGCGGGATTACAGTTCTAAAGGTTTTAAATAATGGCTAGATCAGACAATACAGAAAAGGCAACAGACGGCCTTCAAGAGAAATTAGTTCACGTAAATCGTGTTGCTAAAGTTGTTAAAGGTGGACGTGTTTTCGGCTTTACCGCATTAGCCGTTGTTGGTGACGGTAACGGAAGAATCGGATTTGGATACGGTAAAGCTAGGGAAGTCCCTGTTGCTATACAAAAAGCAATGGAAAAAGCTCGTAAAAACATCGTCAATGTTGCCCTAGTAGATGATACTTTACAGTATGAAATAAATGCTAGACATGGTGCTGCACATGTATTTATGAAACCAGCTTCAGATGGTACTGGTATCATTGCTGGTGGTGCTATGAGAGCTGTATTTGAAGTTGTCGGTGTGAAAAACGTTTTGGCTAAATGTGTTGGATCTCGTAATCCAATAAACGTTGTTCGCGCTACTATTAAAGGTCTTGCAGATATGAACTCTCCTGAACTGGTCGCTGCAAAACGCGGAAAAACAGTAGAAGAAATTAGAGGTTAATCATGGCTGCTGATAAACAAATAAAAGTGACTCTTTACCGTAGTATGAATGGTCGTTTAAAATCACATAAGTCATGTGCTAGAGGTTTAGGAATTCGTAAAATGCATAATAGTGTTTTAGTAGCAGATACTCCTGAAAATCGTGGCATGATAAATAAAATTTCATACATGCTTCATGTTGAGGAAGTTTAAAATGAAACTAAATACTATAAAATCAGCTCCTGGAAGTACTTCTGTTCGTAAACGCGTCGGTCGTGGTATAGGTAGTGGTTGGGGTAAGACCTGTGCTCGTGGTCATAAAGGACAGAAATCAAGATCAGGTGGTTTTCATAAGGTAGGTTTTGAAGGTGGACAAATGCCACTTCAGCGCCGTTTACCTAAAGTTGGATTTAGTTCTAGAGTAGGTCGTGTTAGTTCTGAAGTTCGTCTTAGCGAACTTAATGCTGTAGGATCTGATGTTATCGATATTGAAGCTTTAAAAGCTTCTAATATTGTTACAAAAAATACTCTGTTTGTGAAAGTAATGCTATCTGGTTCAATTGATAAAAAAATTAACTTGAAAGGCATTAAAGTCAGTAAAGGTGCGCGAGAAGCTATTGAAGCTGCTGGCGGAAAAATAGAAGATTAATAGAGAATTATAGAGTGGCAAAAACTAACGCTACAGGCATGCTTTCAGGTATGGGCAATATTGCAGAAATAAAACAAAGGCTTGCCTTTGTTTTTTTCGCTTTAATTGTGTATAGAATTGGAACATTCATTCCGATACCTGGTGTAAATCCTGCTGCGCTACAACAGTTTTTTGACCAAAATACTGGCACCATACTTGGTGTTTTTAATATGTTCTCTGGTGGTGCGTTACAAAGATTAAGTGTGTTTGCACTGGGTATAATGCCCTATATTTCTGCATCTATTATTGTTCAGTTAATGACACATGTTGTTCCATCACTACAACAATTAAAGAAAGAAGGTGAAGCTGGTAAACGCAAGATTACTCAATACACCAGATATGGCACAGTAGCACTTGCTCTATTCCAAAGTATTGGGATATCAATGGCTTTAGGCGGCCAAGATTTAGGTGGTGGTCAAACTATTGCCCTGAATCCAGGTATAGGTTTTACAATAACTACTGTTGTATCTTTAGTAACGGGTACTCTTTTCTTGATGTGGTTAGGTGAGCAAATTACTGAACGAGGTATTGGTAATGGTATCTCTTTAATTATTTTCGCTGGCATTGTAGCAGGGCTTCCAACAGCCATAGGTGGTACGTTAGAGTTGGCGAGAAATGGAGAACTTTCATCTGCTTTCATAATAATATTATTATTTATGGCAGTTTTAGTTACTGCATTTATTGTATTTATAGAACGTGGCCAAAGAAGAATTACAGTGAATTACGCTAATCGTCAACAAGGCAGAAAAATGGCTATGGGTCAATCGAGTCATCTTCCTCTAAAGTTGAATATGGCTGGTGTAATTCCTCCTATTTTTGCATCCAGTATTATTCTTTTCCCTTCAAGTTTGGGAAGATGGGTGTCTGATGCTAATGGATCAGAATGGTTACAAGATTTTGTAACTATGCTACAGCCAGGGCAGCCTTTGTATGTTCTTTTTTATGCATTAGCGATAATCTTTTTTACCTTCTTTTATACTGCTTTAGTTTTTAACTCACGCGAAACAGCTGATAACCTAAAAAAAGCTGGAGCTTTTATTCCGGGAATAAGACCTGGTAAAGAAACAGCTAAATATATTGACGGAGTAATGACGAGGCTAACTGCGGTTGGTGCTATTTATATTACTTTAGTTTGTTTGCTGCCTGAATTCTTGATATTAGGGTGGAATGTACCTTTCTACTTCGGTGGTACTTCTTTGCTAATTATCGTAGTTGTAGTAATGGATTTTATAGCTCAAGTCCAATCACACATGATGTCTCATCAGTATGAAGGTTTGATGAAAAAAGCAAACTTTAAAGCTGGTGGGAAAAAGCCCAAAAAGAAATAATTTTCTTTTTGGTATAGGTTTAATTTAGAGGTTTAACTCATGAAGGTTCGTGCATCTGTTAAAAAAATGTGTCGTAATTGTCGCGTTGTAAAACGTAAGGGAAAAGTGCGTGTAATATGCTCTGATCCACGCCACAAACAGCGTCAGGGTTAATATGTTTTTTTTATTGATTAACACTGCATTATCGGGTATTGTTGCCCGCCTTTTAAAGCAGTCTGGAGAGTTTTGATGGCTCGTATCGCGGGTATTAATATCCCTGTAAACAAGCATACTGTAATAGCATTAACTTCTATTTACGGTATCGGTAAAACACGTGCAGCTAATATATGTACGGGCGCTAAAGTATCGCCTGATACAAAGATTAGTGCTTTGTCCGAAGATGAAGTTGAAAGAATTAGAAAAGAAGTTGCTAAATTTACTGTAGAAGGTGATTTACGACGTGAAGTTTCTATGAATATCAAAAGTCTGATGGATCTTGGTTGTTTTCGTGGAATTCGTCATCGTCGTGGTTTGCCACTTCGTGGGCAACGCACTAAAACAAATGCTAGAACTAGAAAAGGCCCACGTAAGCCAATTCGTAAATAGTTTTAACTAACGTTTATAAATATATAAATATAGGTAAATTCAGATGGCAACAGCCACTAAATCTCGTAAAAAAGTTAAAAAGTCCGTAAGCGACGGAATCGCTCATGTACACGCATCTTTTAATAATACGATTATTACGATTACTGATCGTCAAGGTAATGCACTTTCTTGGGCAACTGCTGGCGGGTCTGGTTTTCGTGGTTCAAGAAAAAGTACTCCATTCGCTGCTCAGGTAGCTGCAGAATCAGCAGGAGAAGCGGCAAAGCAGTTCGGTTTGAAGAATTTAGATGTTCATGTAAAAGGACCAGGTCCAGGACGTGAGTCTGCAGTTCGTGCTTTAAACAACATAGGTTATAAAATTACTAACATCATTGATGTAACACCTATTCCTCATAACGGTTGTCGTCCACCTAAAAAGCGTCGAGTGTAGTCGGAGAGTTATTATGGCCAGATATATAGGACCAAAATGTAAGCTAATGCGTCGTGAAGGCACTGATCTTTACTTAAAAGGACGTGGACGCGCACTTGAGAACAAATGTAACCTTGAAAAGGTTCCAGGCGTTCATGGTGAGCGAAGAACACGTTTGTCAGACTATGGTTTGCAATTACGTGAGAAGCAAAAAGTCCGCAGAATTTATGGTGTTCTAGAAAAGCAATTTAGGAATTACTTTAAAGAAGCTGTACGTTTAAAAGGCTCTACTGGTGAGAACTTATTACAACTTTTAGAATGTCGTTTAGATAATGTTGCTTACAGAATGGGTTACGGTTCAACTCGTGCTGAAGCACGCCAACTCGTAAGTCATAAGTCAATTATGGTTAACGGTAAGTCTGTGAATATCCCTTCTTATCAGGTTAAAGCTGGCGATATTGTCTCTGTTAGAGAAAAAGCAAAAAAGCAGACAAGAATTCAAGATTCAGTCTCTGTTGCTGAGCAAGTTGGTATCCCTGAGTGGTTAGAAGTTGATGTAAAGAAATTAGAAGGAACTTTTAAAGCTGCTCCAGAACGTGAAGAATTGCCAGCAGAGATCAATGAATCTCTAATTGTGGAACTTTACTCTAAGTAAACTTTCTAGGTTTACTTATCGAATAATTGAGGTTTATATTTTGTCTAAATCAACAGATTTACTAAAACCACGTAATATCCAGGTTAAAGACCTAGGCAATAACACGTCTAAGATAGTATTAGAGCCGCTCGAAAGAGGTTTTGGTCATACCTTAGGAAATGCATTACGCAGAATCCTGCTTTCTTCAGTACCAGGTTGTGCTGTTACAGAGGTTAAAATCACAGGTGTTGACCACGAATACACTGCAATGGACGGCGTTCAAGAAGATGTAGTTGATATTCTTCTTAACCTTAAGAAATTGGCTTTTCGTTTAAACACTAAAGAAGAAGTTTCTTTAGAATTACGTAAAAAGGGCCCTGGTGTTGTTACAGCGGGTGATATTCAGTTGGATCACGATGTTGAAATCGTTAATCCTGATGCAGTGATTGCTACATTAACAACTGATACTGAATTAGAAATGTCTATTAAAGTTGAGAAAGGCAGAGGTTATCAACCTGCTCCTGTTAGACGTGGACCTGATTCACCTGAACTTCCTTTAGGAACACTTGTTCTTGATGCTTCATTTAGTCCAGTTGTAAGAGTATCTTACGATGTTGATAGTGCACGTGTTGAAAATAGAACAGATCTTGATAAGCTTATTATTGAGTTACAATCTGATGGTTCAATTGATGCAGAAGAAACGATTAGCGATGCGGCAACAATACTGCATGAGCAATTAGCGGTATTCTTTGACCTTACAATTATAGAGCCAGAACCAGAAGTTGAACCAGAACCAGAAATCGATCCTGTTCTTCTGCGCCCTGTGGATGATCTAGAGTTAACAGTACGATCTGCTAACTGTTTAAAAGCAGAGCAAGTTTACTATATTGGCGATCTTGTGCAGAAAACAGAAGTAGAGTTGTTGAAAACTCCTAACTTAGGTAAGAAATCTCTAACAGAGATCAAAGATATCTTGGCTTCACACGGTCTAACTTTAGGAGCACGCCTAGAAAACTGGCCTCCTGCTTCTATAGAAACAAAAGATTTAAGAGTTGGTTAATCAACTTAACTGAATTTAATACAGGTTTACAAAAAATGCGTCATCATAAAATAGGCAGACAACTTAGCCGCAACAGCAGTCACCGTAAAGCGACTTTGCAAAGTTTATCTACTGCACTTATCAAACACGGTGCTATTAAGACTACTGTGGCTAAAGCAAAAGAGCTACGTCGTGTTGCAGAGCCATTAGTAACTCGTGCAAAAGTTGATTCTGTGCACAATCGTCGTACTGCATTCGCACGTTTACGTGATGATGAGTGTGTTGGTATTTTATTTAATGAACTAGGACCACGTTATAAAGAGCGTCCGGGTGGATACACGCGTATCATTAAGTGTGGTTATAGAGCTGGTGATAATGCACCAATGGCATTTATTGAGTTTGTTGATAGACCTGAAACTGCTGAATAATTAGTACTAAAACTACTATCAAAGCCGAGATTATTATCTCGGTTTTTTTTTGTATTATTACTTTAATATATTGATTATTAATGAGTCATATTGAATTGGTAAGATTGACTATTGTTAATAATCTCATACACTACTGTATCGTTTAATTAAGAATTACGTATAGGTAAACAAATGAACGTTCTACGCAATGATTGGAAAACAGATGAAATAGAATCACTATTTAATCTACCTTTTAATGATTTAATTTTTAAGGCTCATTCTATTCATAGAGAAAACTTTAATCCTAATGAAGTTCAAATCAGTACTTTATTGAGTATTAAGACAGGTGCTTGTCCAGAAGATTGTTCTTATTGCTCACAAAGTTCGAAGAACGATACAGGTTTAGAGCGCGAACGTTTATTAGAGCTAAACGAAGTAATTAAAGCTGCCTCAGAAGCTAAAGAGAATGGTGCTACGCGCTTTTGTATGGGAGCTGCATGGCGTAATCCTACTGATAAAAGTCTCGATAAAGTCATTGATATGATTAAAGCCGTCAAAGGCATGGGGATGGAAACCTGTGTAACTTTAGGTATGTTGGAAAAAGAACAGGCTAATAAGCTAAAAGAAGTTGGTTTGGATTATTACAATCATAACCTTGATACCTCTCCTGAGTTTTATGGCACAGTTATATCAACTAGAACTTACCAAGATCGTTTAGATACACTCTCGCATGTGCGTGATGCCGGTATCAATGTATGTTCTGGTGGAATTCTAGGTATGGGTGAAACGCGTCGTGATCGTGCGAGATTGTTACAAGAACTCGCCAATTTACCTCAAGCTCCAGAATCAGTTCCAATCAACGATTTGGTTCAAGTAAAAGGAACGCCACTAGATGGTATTGACAAACTCGATCCTTTTGAATTTATACGCACCATTGCAGTAGCTCGAATTTTAATGCCAGCTTCTTATGTTCGACTATCAGCAGGAAGAACAGAAATGAATGATGAAATGCAAGCTCTATGTTTCTTTGCGGGTGCAAATTCAATGTTCTATGGTGATCGTCTATTGACTACTGATAACCCTGAAGAATCAGATGATCAAAAGCTTTTTTCACGTTTAGATATTTCAGCCGAGAAAGCTCATACACAAGCAGCGGATGACGAAGTTGCTAAACAAATAGCCTAAAAGTAGATTAAAATAATTATCAATTCAAAGCAAAAAGAGTTGATGTTGAATACTAAATTCAGCATAATACCCGCCTTGTTTTTAAACGCCCCTGTGGGAGTAGTACTTTGCCAAATATAACATCAGCTAAAAAACGTGCTCGTCAATCAGAAGCTAGACGTCAGCACAATAAACACATTCGTTCAGGAATGCGTACAACAGTGAAATCTGTTGTTTATGCTATTGAAAAGGGTGACAAAGAAGCAGCTGTAGAAGCTTATAAAGCAGCAGTACCTGCAATTGACTCAAGCGTGTCAAAAGGTATTCTGCACAAGAATAAAGCTGCTCGTAGCAAAAGCCGTTTAAACGCTAGAATAAAATCAATGTAGAAAATATCTGCATTCGTAAAAAGCCAGCACTAAGCTGGTTTTTTTATGCCTAAAATATGGGTAACTAACTCAAGTCAGTCAGTTTAATTAACCAGAAGCCAAGCTTAAAAGTGGCACAAAGTACGGGGGTGTCTTTTCTTTTAAACGTAAATGCGTAAGTTTTATACAAGTTCAATCATTAATCGGTCTGCATCGCCCTTTTACACTTATTTATATGTAAGCCTGCATGCTTTATGTGACATTGCTATTTTGCCTTAAACAAACTTGCAATGTCCCCATCATTATCAAAACGATTTACCCAGAAGTTGATTGACTGGCTAGTCGCATTTTGTGCTTCAATGCTGATTTTGTGGTTTGTCATAACACAGCCCGTACTCAATCATTCTGTGAAAGAAGCTCCTCAAATTGTAGATACTCAAAGATTAAAACAACACGTAAAACTGCTTACGGGTGGGTATGCACCGAGAACTATCAATTACGATAATTTGAATAGTGCTGCTGATTATATATATCGTCAATTTTTGACAGTTGGTATTCCTGAATATCAATCGATCAATACCATTACTAAGCAATACAAAAACGTTTCTTTACAAATAGGGCCTGATACACAGGAATTGTATGTAATTGGTGCTCACTATGATGCTGAAGATGATTCAATAGATACCGAAGGTAATGCTAGTGGTATTGCGACTTTGATCGAATTAGCACGCCATTTGGCTGAAAATTATCAGAAGTTAGACATTGGTGTTATCTTAATTGCTTATCCTTTATCAATGAATCAAACAGATAATGAGGTTAATACAGGGAGTTATTTTCATGCTCAGTCTCTAAAGAAAGCGAATAAAAAAATTCGTCTTATGGTTTCTTTGGATAGTGTCGGACAAAGAAAAACGGAGACTAGCAATAAGCATCCCTATAAGTTTATGGATTTTTTATACCCAAAAAAAGAAAATGAGATGAATGTCGTTGGGCGTTTCAAAGACTTTGCTAATATTCGTGAACTAAAAAAGGAATTTAATAACTCATCGGTACTGTCGCTTAAAACACATAATCTCCCAGAGAGCTTTAATAAATCACATTCAAGTGACCATATTAATTACTGGAAACAGGGCTTCCCAGCTGTATTAATCAGTGATCATGTATACTCAGATAAAAATATAGACCCAGACTACAAATCCAAAGTCAATCCACAAGATCGACTTGATTATGAAAAAATGGCAAGTTTAGTTAATGGTCTTTTTCAGGTAATTGTACAACAGTCTAAAGATAATCAAGACAAAACCCAATTGGCACATCAATCTAAAGATAAAAAAATAAACCCTTTGCTGCAATAGATTAATTAAGGTTAAAAAAGACACCCCCCCACTTTTAGGGGGTTATCAAAATTATCAGCATACTGGTAATTATCTTTAGGCTTTAATATTTTATTCTTAAAAGCCTCTGTTGGAGAGTTTTTAAGAATAGATTAGTTAGCTTCATTCAATGCATTCATTGGACCACCTCTGAACGGTGCGAATCCGGTACCAAAAATTACACCTGCATCTAATAAGTCAGCATCTTCAACGATGCCTTCGTCTAAACACTTCTGTGATTCATTGGTGAGTTTATCAATCAGGCGGTTTTGTAATTGTTGCATGTCACCACTCCAATCGTTGTCATTTGTTTTTTGTTTTTTTCCGTTTTTCCATTGGTAGAATCCTTCGCCAGATTTTTTACCTAACTTGCCCGCAGCTACTTCACTATCCAAAGTGTTTGGTAAAGTAACGCCGACTGTATCTGCAAGAATCTTACCCACATGTAGGCAGATGTCTAAACCAACGGTATCCGCTAATTCTAACGGTCCCATTGGCATGCCATAATCTACTGCCGCTTTATCAACGACTGAAACAGGAATACCTTCTTGTTGTGCGGTCACACCCTCCAAAATATAAGGCATCAAAATACGATTGATTAAGAAACCAGGAGAACTTTTAACAGGCAAGGGTAATTTGCCAATATGAGCGCCAAAAGACTGTGCTTGTTTGATAACCGTAGCATTGGTTTTTTTCGGGGTATAAATAATCTCTAATAATGGCATTTTGAAAACTGGGTTAAAGAAATGCAGTCCAACCAATCGTTGTGGTTTCTTCATAACTTTCGCAATATCATTCAAAGGAATACTCGAGGTATTGGTGGCGATGATTGCATCTTTTTTGGCTTTCGCTTCAACGTCTTTAAAGATAGATTGTTTGGCTTCAAGATTTTCGTAAATCGCTTCTATAATAACATCGGCACTTTTAATACCATGACCATGAAGGTCAGGATTTAAATTATCTTGCGCTTGCATAATACGAAATTTATCTTTGCGGTAACGTCGTTTAAAACCTTTTGTGGCTCTACCCATCACGCGTCCTAAAGCATCAGTGCTAATATCTTGTATTGTTACTTTCATGCCCTGCATAGCACACCATGCGGCAATATCACCACCCATGACACCACCACCAATAACGTGAACGTGTTTTGGAGTAAATAAATTTTTATCTCCGAGTGATTTCAAACGATTTTGTAAAAAGAAAACACGAGCTAGGTTTCTAGCTGTATCTGTCATACCCAGTTGTAAAACAGATTCCGCTT
Organism: uncultured Cocleimonas sp.; assembly: GCA_937974135.1. Classification (GTDB taxonomy): domain Bacteria; phylum Pseudomonadota; class Gammaproteobacteria; order Thiotrichales; family Thiotrichaceae; genus Cocleimonas. The sequence continues at coordinate 17,992 of CALJIH010000268.1, forward strand.
CTGCGGCGTACATCTCATTACCAGCACTGCCGTGAGTTTCCCAAAGATTAATTAAAGCATAGGGAGCAGGGTAGTGCTCTTGAATTGCTTTTGATGAGACTTGTTTGCGCATTTGCATCGCTACTACTTTACGCATTGGGCCCATTTCAAGTAACTTCGCACTTTTAGGTGCTTGTTTTTTTGCAGGCTTACGAAGCACTAGTTGAATTGCGCTACTCCGTAGTTGTCTTATAGGAACACACATGTCAGCGAGCCCCATTTTTTTCGCTTGGCGTGGGAGAATATTTTTACCCGTCAGCATCATTGGCATTGCTTGAAGTACACCAATTTTTCTGATTGAACGCACTGTGCCACCAAAACCAGGATGAATACCCAGCTTAACTTCTGGAAGTGAAAGTTTGGTAGAAGGAGCATCATCAACAATGATGTAATCGCAAGATAAGGCAACTTCTAATCCACCGCCCATACAAAAACCTTCAACCATCGCCACAGTAGGTATCGATAAGTCTTCAAGCTTTTGACACGCGGTGTGCCCCGCTTGAATAAAGGCTTTAGCTTCTTCAGGATCGGTAATCTCACGGAATTTCTTAACATCAGCACCCGCGATAAAACCAGTTGATTTACCCGAACACAGAATCATTCCTTTAACACTTAATTTAGCTACTTCATCGCAAGCATTATCCAATTCTGTTACAACTTCTGGGTTGATTACATTAGCAGCTTCACCTTTGACATCAATTTTTAACCAAGCGATATCATCTTCAATAGTTAGGGAAAAGTGTTTGAAACCTTTTAATAAATTCTTAGCCATTATTATACTGCCTCCACTAACATTGAGCCGCCTTGTCCACCACCGATACACAGTGAAGCGATACCTTTTTTAGCATTTTCACGTTGCAAAGTATTTGCTAAATGTAAAATGATCCTAGCGCCACTGGTACCCACAGGATGCCCTAATGACACAGCACCACCATCAACATTCAAACGCTCATTTGGAATCTCTCCAACAACTTTGGCTAAACCCATTTCATTTTTACAATAATCGGTATCGTTTAATGCCATTACGCAAGCTTGTACTTGCGCAGCAAATGCTTCATTGATTTCCCAATAATCTATATTCTTGATATTGAGTTTATGTTGTTCTAAGGTTTTTGCGATAGCATGTGCAGGTCCTAAACCCATTTCAGCAGGACTTAGGCCAGCCCATTGTGCCGCACTGAGTTTTGCAATAGGTTTTAAACCATGTTTTTTAACCGCATCATCGCTGGCTAATATAATACTGGTCGCCCCATCCGTAATTTGGGAGCTATTTGCTGGAGTTACCTTGCCGTAAGGTCTATCAAAGAATGGCTTTAGTTTGGCAAGTTTTTCCATAGAGCTATCTGGTCTAACGCCGTCGTCTTCTAAGTAAACATTACCTTTATCATCGTAAATTGCTTCGATCTCGTCCATATGTCCAGCTTCCATAGCAGCTGTCAAACGCAAATGACTTTGCACCGAATATCCGTCCATTTCTTCACGGCTAATATTAAATCGATATGCTAAGTTTTCAGCAGTCTGTCCCATATTGAGGCCGCATACAGGGTCCGTAAGACCTCGCATTAAAGCAATAATGGGTGAAAAGTAACGACCTTTTAATTTACTTAAGGCTTTTACTTTATCAACAGGTGACTTCGCTCTGTTCCAATTGGCTAGCCAATGCACCATGTCCGGTCTTAGTAATAACGGTGCGCGACTCATAGCATCTACGCCACCTGCTAGTACTAAATCAGAATAACCATGTGAGATATTTCTAACGGCATTATCAACCGCTTGCATTCCAGAGGCACAATTACGTTGTACTGTATATGCTGTTAATTTATCGCCACCACCGATACGAAGTGCAAGAATACGAGCTATATTAGCTTCGTCTTCACTTGGCATCATGCAACCATAAACTACTTCATCAAGATCCGATGCCGCAAATGGTTGTCTAAGCATTAATGGATTACTCGCACCTAGTGCTAGATCAATCGCACTAAATAAGCCTGGCTTACCTCTTGCTTTTAAAAAGGGTGTACGCGCACCATCAACTAAATAAACGTCTCTGGCTACTGCTTTGGTTTTAGCCATGGAATAATTCCTCTTTGGTAAAGTGGTCAACACGTATTGCTTCTCGTGTTGCAGCATAAAGCTCTTCCAGTTGTTGACCTTCTTCTTTGTTAATTAATTCTTTTTCTACTGCTTCTACGATGCGTTCGGCATGTGTAATAGCATCTAATTTTTCTGCTTTATTAAGTTGCTTGAATTTATATTCAAGATCTTTAGCTTCTATGGCTAATTTAAATGCATGCTCAATTCTACCCACCGCATCTTTAGGATCATCAGTAATGTAACAGCCCTCAGTTAATCGATCTCTGGTTGGTGAAGGTTTCAAGCCAAGTCTTGCAACCTGGTGGATTAACTTATCTGAAGGTGGCGAGAAAGGTTTGCCGAAAGGAAACATAAAAAATCTCAAAATTTTAGCAAAGAATGAGAAAGGTAAATTATAAAATAGTGCCAACATCGCTTGTTGTGCGTCATGCATAGAAGTTTCGCAAGCATATTCTAATAGTGGCAAATCTGCTTCTGGTTCTCCTTGATCTTCAAAATGCTTCAACGCCGCAGAACACATATACATATTTGATAACACATCTGCGAAACGTCCTGAGAGGCGCTCTTTACGTTTTAAATTTCCACCTAAAGTAAGCAGTGCATAATCAGTGAGTAAGGCAAAACCTGCACTTAAACGAATTAAACGACGATAGTATTTACGAGTACACGGGGTACCAGGTACTTCAAAAATAGCATTTGTAAGTCCAAACCAAAGACTTCTAGAAAGATTACTGACCACAAAACCAATATGACTAAACAATTTGGCATCTAATGTTTTGAGATCATTTTCTTGCGTTGCCTTCATGATATCTAAAAGATAAGGATGACAACGAATAGAACCTTGTCCGAATACGATTAATGAGCGCGTTAAAATATTGGCTCCTTCTACGGTTATTGCAATCGGGATTGCTTGATAGCCGCGGCCAATAAAGTTTGAAGGACCTAAACAAATTCCCGAACCACCTTGGATATCCATTGAATCATTAATAACGGTGCGCATTCTTTCAGTCATTTGATATTTAAGTAATGCAGTAACAACTGCAGGGCGTTGGCCATTATCAAGCGCAGTAGTAGTTAATCTGCGCGCAGCATCCATCAAATAGGTATTACCAAGGATGTTTGCCAATGGCTCTTCGATACCTTCAAAGTGGCCGATAGATAAACCAAATTGTTTTCGTACACGCGCATAAGCACCTGTGTAACGACTCACTAGTTTTGCCGCGCCTGTAGATTGCGCTGGTAATGAAATACCGCGACCTTCACCTAAACATTCCACCAACATTTTCCAACCCATGCCGACTTTATCAACACCACCGATTAAATAATCCATAGGAATAAAAACATCTTTACCCCAGTTAGGGCCATTCATAAACGTAGAATTCAAAGTGAAATGGCGTTTTCCAATATCGATACCATCAGTATCAGTTGGGATTAATGCCACTGTAATACCAATATGATCACCGTCTCGTTCTACGTCCTCATCCAGTAAATTATCAGGATCATAAAGTTGGAAAGCTAATCCTAATAATGAAGCAACAGGTGCTAATGTGATATAACGTTTTTCCCAATTTAGACGAATACCCAATACATCTTTTTCGCCATTGAAATCCTGTTTACACACAATTCCCGTATCTGGAATTGCGCCCGCATCACTACCAGCTTCTGGGCCAGTAAGTGCAAAACAGGGGATCTCTTTACCAATCGCAAGTCGTGGTAAGTAATGATCGCGTTGTTCTTGAGTACCGTATTTTATTAACAATTCACCAGGGCCCAATGAGTTAGGCACCATAATGGTGACTCCGGCACTGATACTTCTACCAGACACTTTCATCACGACTTGTGAGTGAGCATGTGCAGAAAAACCTAAGCCCCCGTATTCTTTAGGAATGATCATGCCTAAGAATTTATTCTTTTTAATGAAGTCCCAAACTTCAGGAGGTAGATCGAGCAACTCATGCGTGATTTTCCAATCATCTAGCATTTCACAAAGTTCTTCTACGGGACCATCAATAAATGCTTGTTCTTCATCGGTTAAGGTTGTTAATGATAAATCCCTTAAACGGCTAAAATCTGGTTTACCTGAAAAAAGCTCTGCATCCCACCATACATTACCACCATCTAAGGCCTCTTGTTCGGTGCGAGATATCTTTGGTAAATTGGCTTTAAGTAACTTCATCGCTGGCCGACTGACTAAATTCTGTCGTAAGACCGGAATATTGATTAATGCCAGAATGGCTAAAGCAGGTATCCATACACACCACATCCACGGACTTAACGTTCCTGAAAATGCGCTAATAATTAACCAAGCGCCAATCATTATCGTGGCAAATAAAAGCGGTAAGCGAAGATAACCAATAACACCGATAATGATAATAAGTAGTAGTAACCAAAGCATGAAAAGCTCCTAAATAGTTTCTGCAGATGAGATTTAATATCCCATAAATATTTATTTGTAAGTATGCCAACAGAGTACGTTCAATCTGTTTTATTTTGTATGCCCAATATTTCTAATCCCATGGTAAATCACGGTAACTTGACCTACTCTTAACAGAAATATGTGGAAATTTAATGACTTTGAAATAGGGCGAATAATCAAAGTCTGTGGGCGTAAATAATCTAAAATTTCTTTTCCGTAATTTAACACGTTCTTTGTTTTCGTTTTCAACAATCGGCAAAATCGGAAAACTCACGCTTTGAAAACATCGTGCAATCATACTTGAGCAAACAATTGCCGTCGGTTTTCCAGCATTATGTTGGAATAATGATGAGCGCCATTCGCGCGGCAAAATCGCGTACGGAAACAAAAATCTGGCTAAATCAAGAATCTGTCGAACATCATAACTAATTCCTAAATGTTCTGATGCAAAACACACTACCTTATTTCGGTCTGATGCCTTGATTCCATCAGGTCGACAAATACGTAAATTATCTTCAGTATATAAAGACAAGGGATTTACCACGGTGCCGTATCCTAGCAATGATTCAATCACTAAAGGTTCTTTTGGATCACCTTTATAATGTTGTTTAACCAGTTCTTTTGTTCTTTGGTTTTTTATCTGATCTAAACGTCCTATATAAATTGCAGCATGTGTCCATGGAGACAAGGTAATGATTTTTATCACTTCACTCACCCGTGAACGTCCTTCGAAAAGTACAACATCTGCAATTTGAAGATCTTTTTGCATGTCTTCAAAGTTATTAATAATGGCGACATTACGATTGCTTTTAGATGTGGCATTTAGCCAGTCAGTAATACTATTCCAAAGCCAATTTCTTAAATTGAGAAACATATTGGTCTTCCTAAAAGTCGGTTTATTTTGGCCATTAATAATTAAACGCTTAAAACTATTATTTAGACACATTGGCAGAAAGTTTTCCGTCAATCATGCGTAAAAAAGATTAGAGTTAATAATATTATAGAAATACTATTTTTAGCTGTAAAAAAACGCATTTTATTAAAACTACTGCTTGTATAGTGGTAGCTATTCTCATAAAATGTCGCGTTCTTTGAATTCACCCCATTTTTTACGAAATTGGGTAAAGATAATAAAAGGATATCAACTATTGAATAATATCTTTTATAAACAAAGATATGTTCATCCGTTAAATAAAGCTATCACTTAATGTTAAGTTTTAGCAATCTTACATTTCTGGAGAAATGAAATGGGAATTACAGCCAGTGCAAAACCTGCTGAAGTTAAACGCGATTGGTTTGTCATCGATGCAGATGGTAAAACTTTAGGTCGTTTATCAACTGAAGTAGCACACCGTTTACGCGGTAAACATAAGCCTACTTACACGCCTCATGTTGATACCGGTGATTACATTGTTATCGTTAACGCTGAAAAGATTCGCGTAACGGGCAATAAAGCCAAAGACAAAATGTACTACAGACATACTGGTTATGTTGGTAACTTAAAATCAATGTCTTTTGAAAAGATGATTGATCATGCTCCAGAGCGAGTTATCGAACTAGCCGTTAAGGGTATGTTACCAAAAGGTCCATTAGGACGTGAAATGTACAGAAAATTAAAAGTTTACGCAGGTCCTGAGCACAACCATCAAGCTCAGCAACCAATAGCACTAGAGATATAATCACATGGCTACTACACAGTATTACGGCACAGGTCGACGCAAATCATCAACTGCACGTGTTTTTCTAAGTAAAGGCACGGGTAAGATTCAGATCAACAAGTTATCACTAGAAGAGTACTTCGGACGTGAAACAGCTCACATGATTCTAAAGCAACCACTCGTTGCTACTGAGAACGCTGAAGAGTTTGACTTAAATGTAACCGTTAAAGGTGGCGGCGATAGCGGTCAAGCAGGTGCGATTCGATTAGGCATAGCACGTGCGTTACTTAAGTATGATGAAAGTTTACGCGGCACATTAAAGAAAGCAGGCTTCTTAACTCGTGATGCAAGAAAAGTTGAGCGTAAGAAGGTTGGTCTTCGTAAAGCACGTAGAGCGACTCAGTTCTCCAAACGTTAATCGTTTTAGAAAAAAGCAGTTTGATAAAAGCCATTGCAGTTTGCAGTGGCTTTTTTTTTGTTTACGAAACTATAATCGACTTGTAATCATTCATTCTCTTTCAAATGGCTTCAATGAGTAATCCAAATAATTCAAAGAAAGTAATTAGCAATCAACAAGGTATTCACGAAAACCTTGAGGCAATTGTGCGAAAACACTTTGAAACTGAATATAGAAAACCAATTGCAGAACACACTCAAATCGCATTTGATAAGATCAAAAATAGGGTAGATAGCGCCTTAAATAAAGACACCCCCCTACTTTTTGACTCTTTTTGTGGAACAGGTGTAAGTACAGGGATATTGGCAAAACGTCAGCCTGAATCCTTAATTATAGGCATTGATCGATCCATCGCTAGGCTTTCTAAAACCTATAATCATGATTTA
>CALJIH010000269.1 GCA_937974135.1 uncultured Cocleimonas sp.
GTTTTTACGGTTCTTAAATGTTTCTAAAGCTGCTGGGCCAGTATCACCACTAGTAGCGGCGAGGATTAAGTACTCTTCATCGCGGTGTTGTGCGATCGATGACAGTATTGAACCAAACGGTTGTAATGCCATATCTTTAAAAGCACGTGTTGGGCCGTGATATAACTCGCTAACAAAAAGATCGTCTCTGACTTTAACTAATGGCGCTGGGTTTGTTGAATCATCAAAATCATCATATAAAGCGATAGCTTGCTGGATATCATCTTGATTAATATCAATATTGAATGCATTGAGTATATTCAGGGCTAAGGTTTTATAATCTTGATCTAAATGTTTTTGTAAAAATTCAGTACCAAGATCAGGTAAAACAGCTGGTGAATAAATACCACCATGCGAACACATCGGTCCTAAAATTGCCTCGGAAAAGTTGACTTCAGATGATTTTTCGCCGTCATTACCGCGAGTTTCAATAAATTTCATTGCTTAGCCTATTTTATACTTTAGCTATATAGATTAACGAGTTAACAGTGACTCTTAGCTTAACGCTTCAACGCGGATACGAGTAGCATTACCGTTGATAACGTCTAAGGCTTCGATTTGCGCCAAAGCATCATTCATATCGCCTTCGTTAACTACATTGGTCAATAGAATAATGTCTGCTTCATCACTGCCTTCATTTATCACTTTTTGTAGGAATGCTTCGATGCTGATGTTCTTAGCACCTAAGATTGAAGTCACTTCAGCCAATACTCCTGCTTGATGTTTAACGGCTAGACGTACGTAAAAAGCCGTTTGCACTTGATCCATTTCAAGCACTGGCGTATTTTGCAATTCACTAGGTTGGAAAGCTAAATGAGGCACACGATTTTGCGGATCAGAGGTCAGCGCACGAGTAATGTCTACAATATCTGCAATCACGGCAGAACCCGTCGCCTCATCACCTGCACCTGCACCGTAATACAAGGTTGCCCCTACCGCATCACCCTGCACTAGCACTGCATTCATCACGCCATTTACATTGGCGATTAAACGACTTTCAGGAATAAGTGTTGGATGAACACGTTGCTCAATACCACTTTCAGTACGACGAGCTACGCCTAAATGCTTGATTCGGTAACCTAGCTCTTCGGCATAAGCTACATCTTCTTGGGTGATTTTAGAAATTCCTTCGGTGTAAGTTTTATCAAACTGTAATGGGATACCAAATGCGATTGACGACAAAATACTGAGCTTATGTGCCGCATCGATTCCTTCAACATCAAAGGTAGGATCAGCTTCAGCATAACCAAGCGCCTGTGCTTCGGCTAATACATCATCAAAGTCCCTGCCTTTATCGCGCATTTCAGTGAGAATAAAATTGCCCGTACCGTTGATAATACCTGCTAACCATTCTACTTGATTCGCTGCTAAACCTTCGCGCAAAGCTTTGATAATTGGGATACCACCAGCCACAGCCGGTTCGAATGCAACCACCAAGCCTTTTTCTTGAGCTTTAGCAAAAATCTCATCACCGTGCATCGCAATCAATGCTTTATTTGCAGTTACTACGTGTTTGCCGTTTTCTAGCGCAGTCATTACTAATTCTTTTGCGGGTGAGTAACCACCGATAAGCTCAACAACGATATCAATCGCAGGATCATTAACTACTTCATAAGCATCTTGGGTCAAGCGGATGTCTGCCACGCCTAATTCAGCCGCACGTTCAGGTTCTAAGGTTGCAATAAAATCAACTTCGATTCCACGACCTGCTCTACGCGCGATTTCAGTTGCATTTCGCTTAAGAATCGTTGCAGTACCACCACCAACTGTTCCTAAACCTAATAACCCGACCTTTACAGGATCCATCTCAATACCCTTTTAATTTACTCAAAATTTATTTCTACAAAGTGCAAATTGACCTAATGTAAAAGCCAACAAAACACACTTATAATTGACGCAGAACATTACCGTTCAGCACCTTGACTGTCAATCAGCATTCACTATCATAGACCCATTAAAATACTGATGTAACTTTATGAAATTCGCAGAAGATCACAACAGCGCCAATTATAAAATCTCTGGCTACGACCTCGGAAGTATTGGTATAAATGGCTTACCGCATACACACTCTTTAGTGATTTCGCCCATGGAGCTTCTTAAAGATTGGGAACCTTCAAAATACAACGAACTTAACGAACAACATCTCGATGCGATTTACGCGATGAAACCTGAAATTATTATTTTAGGTACAGGACAAAAACAAATATTTCCACCAGCTGAAATATTACGTCGCTTAGCCAAAGAACAAATTGGCTATGAAATTATGGATACCCAAGCGGCGTGTCGAACCTTTAATATATTAATGGCGGAAGATAGAAATGTTGTCGCTGGTATGTTTTTGGATTAAATAATTATGATTAAAAGACATCCCCCTACTTTTAGCTATTTGTAAAACGAAAAGGACGAAACAGTAGCAACTAAAATTCAGTGATACATCAAGTAACGAAATAACATCGACGCATAGGACGAGTGAATAGAGAGATGTGCCTTAGCGAAACAATGTTGAAGCGAAGCGATGACTACACTAATAGAAGATTTGCAAACCGCTTAAAAGTACGGGGGTGTGTTTTTAATTAGAAAATCAAAAAACTATGA
>CALJIH010000270.1 GCA_937974135.1 uncultured Cocleimonas sp.
GGCTTGATTGATTGGTTGCGCTAGTAGTTTCAATTGCAACTGTATAGCTTCAACGTCTTCTTCATTCATAATACTTGAGATGAAGCGTAATTGACGTTGCAAAGCCGATTTTTTCATTTTTTTACCAGAGTAAATGGCATCATGCATGCGCTCAGATAAGGGAATGGTTTCAAATTTACTCTCTGGTAAATCGATTAATTCACGGCCTAAATCATGCAAAATTTTCATCTCGCGTTTAAGCGCTGTTTTATTTGGACGCTCTTTATACGGCAAACCAGTATGCGGGTTTATATCTTCGAGTTGGTGTGAATTATCAGTCATGGATATATTTTAACGCGCTAAAAGAATGACTTCTATTGATTTTATTTTTCTGTTATTAAAAAAAAGCCTTTGAAATCACTTCAAAGGCTTTAGTCATTACTGGTTTATATGGAAACTAACGGCCACGAATATAATTCGTCATTGCATTTAACTTAGGTGAACGTGTTCCAGCTTTTTCTAACATGGGAAAGTAATTTCTGTCATCAATAGCCGCTATACCATTGAAATGCATTAACATTCCACCACCTGCACGCTTCCAAGCGTTTAGGTACTTTGTGTAAGCACGGCCCATTTGTGGATTACGATTTGCATTGGCAAACATACTAAACACCTTAGGATCACGAATCACATGCGGACGATCAACACGTAGTAAATGCTGTCCACCTTCGTAAGCCAAGAGTTTGAGGCCATATTTCTTAGCAATAGCGATGTTCTTAACTACACGGTCTTGAATTGCATTTTCAACAGCTCCACCTTGATAAGCATCTTTCGCGAGCCCACCATTCATAATTTCTCTAAACAGTTGATTCATCCCATTATTGCCTTGAGCCGCCCAACGTCTTACTAGGGCACGGTTTTCGATGCGTGCAATGTAATCCCCAAAGTATGGCGCTACGGCGTAAGCATCAAAGTCTTTGTAACAATTACCGCCTGCTAAAGGACAAGTCATCAGTTCTTCTGCCATTTTAGGTGCTGAGCCGTAAGCAGACACAACACATATCGCACGATTCCCAAGAGTCTGTTTGAAGATACGGCACATTTCTCGACTGCGTTTAGCATTGAAGTTTAGGGCTAAGAATAAACGACGGGCTCCAACATTTTTGATATCAAGCTTGCCACGTGGCCAAAGTTTAAGAGCTCTGCGGGTTGCGTCATGTGTCGCAGGGTAGATTGAATTCCAAATCTCATTCGAATTTTCTACATAAACTTTGCGACTACCATGAAGACGCGCTTTAACTGTCTGTGCAAACTTTCGATAAAAATTATCAGATGCTAAATGCGGCATTGAAAACCACGGATCTGCTTGGCTTTGATTGGCTAAATCAACCATTGTTTCAACTGGCATTCCAGGATTATGGTTATAAAATGCAGATTGTGGTGTGGCACGTTGATGCCATTCAGACATCTTAGTGAGCTTGGTATTTTGCCATGGCATGAAACGTATAGAATTAAAGTTTCGTGATGTTTTTAAGTATTCAGGGTTGAAGGTTTGACGTTGATAAATTCCTGCATATTTTTGCGGTATCACTTTGATATTTCTGATGTAATTACGTGGATTGATACGCGTAATGTGTAAGCGTAAATTGCGTTTTGCACTGCGTAAGTTAAAGTCGATTCGACCAGGTACTTGACGGATGATTTCAACATCACCAAGCACTTTGATATCTGCATCACCAACATAAGTTACAAAATGTCTACCTACAGGGAAATTATCAGGCATATCCCATATAGCGTTAATAGAAGTATAAATGGGCGCTTCACCACGTGCTGGTAAACGTGTAGGCCAGCCGTTTCTATCAACCGCTACTTTGTCTGACTCTTTGGTATTGAATGATTTATTCTTAGCACAACCAGGATCAATCGGTCTGTTTTGCTGCCAATTGAATTCACATGAAGTGATCCAACCGCGTGATATTTTGAATATATCAATAAAGGGGTTAGAAGAAGCTAAATGGTGTAAACCACTGGTGTTATAACCTAAGCGATTACCTGGTGCAGCTTGGCTGTTGGCTGTAATTGTTGAAAAAGCAATCAATACCAGAATAGCAAGACCGCGTGTATAACCTGTTCTAGATAACTTCATGTTATTTATCATTCCTTCCTTTTAGATGTATCGGGCTAATATTAACCGTAGTAAGCCCTTTTGCATAGATATATCAATAGTCTGTTTAATGTGACCACAAGTTCAATTTTAGTCTCAATTAAGTAAAAGTACCATGTGCCAAAATAATCGCATTTAAGAATCAATGTATTTATTTATTCTTGCAAGCACAGCTAATCTGATAATGGATGTCACAGTAAGCGTAGTCGAAATGCCTTAAAAGTGGGGGGGTGTCTTTTTCTATAAACAGTATTATATATTAATACCTAATGTTTACTTAAATCAAACTAATTCAATAAAAGTAGTAATAAAAGCTCTTTTTATTCATCTTCTCCTTGTCGCAAGCAATTGTTGCTTTCGTTCAATCAAACTTTCAGGAGAAATAAAATGAAAGGTTTATTTAAGAGAATATTAAACAGTGTACTGACTGTTGCTACTGCAGGAATCATCCTATTAGGGGCAACGACGTCGGTTAAAGCAGCAGGTTTAATGACACCTGTTGATTCAAGCAAGCCAGCATTATCCTTAAAATCTCATCATGTGAATGTGACAATAGAGGATGGTTATGCAGTAACCGAGGTTGACCAAACCTTTAGCAATTCAAACCAAGAAGACTTAGAGGCTATCTACAGTTTCCCTACGCCAGAAAAAGGGGTGGTATCTGAATTCACTGTGTGGATTGACGGCAAACCAGTAATCGGTGAAGTTTTAGAAAAGCAGCAAGCACAAAAGTTATACGAAGAAGAAAGAGCGGCAGGTCGTGATGCTGGTTTAACCACCAAAGTTAAGCATTACCGATTCGAAGTTAAAGTCAGTCCAGTTCGTGCACAACAAGATACTCGTATTCGTTTGGTTTAT
>CALJIH010000271.1 GCA_937974135.1 uncultured Cocleimonas sp.
AACATTAAATATTCAATAGTAATGCCATTATCATTGATATCCGCCATCTCACGATGAAGTTTTGCACAGAAACCACAATCAATATCAGTAAATACGGTTAATACATGTTTTTCATCTTTGGCTTTAAAAACAACGGGTTTATTGTCCTGTGCTTTTAATATTTTTTTACGAATAGATTGTTTCGCTTCATCGGATAGATTTTTCCTTGTTTCAAGTTCAATCATATCACCCGCCAAAAAGTATTTACCATCATCAGAAAAGTATACGACCTCAGTCCCGTACATGACTTCAAAGACATTTGGTAACTGGCTTTTTTTGATTGAAGTTGGTTCAGATCTAAACTGACCTTTTAATTGTGCTTTAAGCTTTGTAATTTTAGCTTCTACGTCGTCATCATTTGCTGCATGCGATAACGCAAATGGTGAAATTAATAATACACTTAACAGTAAACCCTTTATTATTTTATTTTTCATTTTAAATCCCATTAATTTAAGACATTCTTTTATTATAACCTATTGTACTGTCATGTGAAAAACCTTAGAAACATTGTACGTTTAGAAAATAATTTTAGATTCAACCACGAGGGTGATGTTCTTGATGTAAGCTTTGTAATCTACTTTTTGCGATGTGTGTGTAAATTTGCGTAGTTGACAAATCACTGTGACCAAGCAACAACTGTACGACTCTTAAATCTGCCCCATAGTTCAATAAATGTGTGGCAAACGCATGGCGCAAGGTATGTGGTGATAGCTTTTGTTTAATACCTGCTTGAATCGCATATCGTTTAATTAAATACCAAAACGCTTGGCGTGTCATACCTGAACCACGTTTGGTTACAAATAATGAATTAGACACCCCCCCACTTTTAAGCAGTTCTGAACGAGCTTCATCTAAGTATTTATTTATCCATATGACTGCCTCATCACCCATAGGAACTAAACGTTCTTTATTGCCCTTACCGATGACACGCACTACTCCTTGTTGTAGGTTTATTTGCTTATACTCTAAAGTGACTAGCTCACTAACACGTAAACCTGTAGCATATAACAACTCAAGCATAGCCCTATCACGCAAACCTATCGGCTCTGACAGATTTGGGGCATGTAACAAAGCTTCTACATTTGCTTCACTTAAACTACTTGGTAATGGTTTACTCAGCTTTGGCAGCTCAATTAATGCAGTAGGGTCTTCATTTATGTGTCTTTCTCGTAATTGATAGCGAAAAAATCGTCTTAATGTCGATATGGTTCTAGCCACACTTCTGGTCTTACTTCCTTGTTTTATTCTTAAAGTTATATATTCGAGCAGCTCTGAGTTTGTTGACTGTAATAAGGTTCTTTTATTTTTAACTTGCCACTCCGCTAATGCTTTTAGGTCTCTACCATAAGCCGCGAGAGTATTCTGACTAAGACCTCGCTCAGACCAAAGAGCATCAAGAAATGATTCAATGACTGTTAATTCGTTTTTCAATTTTATCTCTTTACGTTTTTATAACTTCAACAGTTTCTATCGTGTTCTTTAATACAACGGCAATAGCAAAAATATAGTTTTTAAATTTAGTATAATGTGCTATTACTATAATTCCTATCAATCTTAATCTATGACACCTTTTTTAAAAACCGCGATAGCAGCAGCGGAAGCTGCCCAAGAAGTGATTCAGAAATATTACGCAGGTAGTTTTGAAATAGAAATAAAACCAGATGAGACACCAGTCACCATTGCTGATATAGAAACAGAAAAAACAATCAAGAAAATTATTTTAGATGCATTTCCCAACCATGGTTTTTTTGGTGAAGAAACAGGTAAAGTTAATGAAGATGCGGAATATAATTGGTTGATAGATCCTATTGACGGCACTAAAAGTTTTGTCAGAGGTTATCCATTTTTTTCTACGCAGATAGCTTTAATGCATCAAGGCGAACTGATTCTTGGAGTATCAAACAGTCCAGAATTTAAAGAGATGGCTTATGCTGAAAAAGGCTATGGTGCCTGGCTAAACGGTAATAAAATAAATGTAAGCGATATTGACTCGATTAAACAATCTACATTATCACTAGGTAACATTGCGAGCATTGCAACAAAACCTCAATGGCAAAACGTTGGACACTTAGTGAGCTCGGTAAATCGTATTCGTGGTTATGGTGATTTTTATCATTACCATTTATTGGCAAGTGGTAAAATAGACTTAATTTTAGAATCAGACGTTAATATTTTAGATATTGCTGCCCTAGCGGTTATTGTCAGAGAAGCTGGTGGAATTTTTACTGATTTAACAGGTAACGAACTCAGTTTAGATACCACTACTGTTTTAGCTTCTAATTCTAAAGATGTACACCAGGAAGTATTGGAAAATATCTCTTACTCCTAAATAATTAATAAATATTAGTTAGCAACGTTCATTTGGTCTGAAACACAAATACCAATTAATAATTCTCGGTGGACCTGAGAATATTGATTACGTTGCCCCAATTGTTGCCTGCACTGTCTTTTTAAAACAAGTTCCCTTTTTTGCTTACTATTTAAAGCATCTTCAGAGGTAATTGTATTCTGAAAAGTTTCTTGGTAATTACTCATAACACAATTAACGGTTGCTAATTCAAGCGTAATTTGATCTTTAATTTCTTTACTTAAGAGATTGGTACAATGTTCTGTTATTTGCTCTTTATTCATACTATCAAGCAAAGCATTACCTCTAGAGTCAATAATTTCAGGGTTATAAGAATCCACTACTGAATCATTTGAATCAGTAGTTTCTATAATTTTTGTTTGTTCAGGGATGGGTAAAACAGTAGATGGTTTAGGTGTGGATTTTAAATAATCACCCCAGTGATAATTAATACCCAAATAAATCAAAAGTAATGCCAATATCGCCGAAAGTATTGTTACTCGTATAAAGGGTTTAAAGGTTGAAGATTTCGACTGTGACATACCGTAATATTATCAAAACTTACTGTATATTTAATAGATCTGTTTTGAAATAAACTAAAAAGACAGTTATGTAGAGCTCTTGCACTGAGCTTAATTGAAATATGTCGAATATTTATGCTGATCTAGTCGAAGCACACCCCCCTACTTTTCGGCGTTTTATAATCGTTCTGCTTGAGTATATTGTTTCAACATGAACTTGCTAAAGCTTGATAGTTTTTATCAGTTTACTATGAATAAATATAATCAAGCGTAACTACTGTTTTTGTCTTCTAATAACAATTCTGTTTTAGGCTTTCTATGATACTTAGCGTAATACTTTTCATTAGTCACAGGGTTTTTAGAATTCACTATTAAAAATCCAGCTATATTATCTTTAACTCTTCTAAGTTGACCTAAGACTGATTTGATAGTTTTAGCATTCATAGCATCTTCACGCGCTACAATTACCGTTGATGTTGCAAGAGAAGTTAACACCAATGAGTCTGCAAAGCCATTTACGGGGGGTGCATCAATGATCACATAGTCAAATATACTGCCACCTTGAGTAGTTAGGTATGACATACGTTCATGACTTAATAGACTGACAGGATCAACATCGTAATCACCAGCTGTAATAGCATATAAACCAGGAACTTTTTTAACTGGCTGGGTGATCCCAACTAGGTCAATCTGTCCTTTGAGATAATGAGTCAAACCCATTTTATTACTGATATCTAACTTTTCATGTAAAGTGGCGTTTCTCACGTCCGCATCAACCAATAATACCTTTTTGCCCATTTGTGCATAGGAACATGCAATATTTGAGGCGGTGGTGCTCTTGCCTTCTCCTGAATTCACACTAGTAATTAACATCACATGATCTTCATCAGGTCTAAACATTAAACGAATATTCGTCGCCAGAATTCGATAAGCTTCTGCCGGAGCCGTTTGTGGCATTGTGTAAGCAATCATATCAAGTTGCTTTTTCATCTTAGATTTTGTTACTTTAGGAATCATTCCCAAAATAGGCAAACCAGTGATACGTTCAAGATCATCAGATGATTTTATGCTTTTATCGATTGCTTCGCGTAAAAATGCAAAGGCTAAACCAAGAATCAAACCTGAGAGCAAACCAACAAGGAGATTAACTTTTGGGCGTGGTCGATATTTTGTAACTGGAGTAACGGCTGGTTCAACAATACTAATGCTACTGGTTTGTGCTTGAGATGCTACGCCAATCTCTTCTCTTCTTTGTAACAGGCTATTAAAAAGTTTGTTACTGTTTTCAGCATTACGTTTAAGATTTTTATAATCTACGCCACTATCTTGAAGGGTTCTCATGGTTGCATTGAAATCTTTTAGCTCTTTTCTGATCTTATCTTCTTGACGTTTTGCAGCTTTAAAGTCAGCTTCCATAGAACGTTGGATATTACCCATTTCTCTATTTAGTTTATCTTTTGCTGCGTTAATCTGCTGCTGTAATCGCTGCATATCAGGGTAATTTGGCTTGAATGTTTTTAGCATTTCTTGATAATCGCCTTCAAGACCCACTAATCGAGCTTTCAGACTTGTTACAACAGGATTGGTTAAAACAGTCGATACACTTCCAGCTTTTTTCATTTGAAGAAATAAGCTCTCTGCTTCGATTCGACGAATCTCAGCTTGCACTAATGCTGAATCTAAATTTTCTAGTTTTTTAACTTGACGCGTTTGATTTTCATCAACTCCTAATATGCCATTTTCATTTGCATATTGGACAAGTGTTAACTCATCGTTCTTTAATTTCTGACCTGCTTCTTCTATCTGTTTATCTAAGAAGTTTTTTGCGTACGTGCCAGTTTCACTTTTAGTTTGAATTTGTGAAGTAATAAAATTCTCAACAATACTAGTTACTACTTTTTTCGCCTCTTCAGGTGTACGCGCTTCGTAAAAAATCTCAACTAAATGCGAGCCTGAAATCGGTTGAACAAATAAGTTTTCAAAAAACAAACCTGTATAATCTATTTTCTGCGGCTTATTAGCCTTCTTTTTCGAACCCCCTAACCCAATAGCTTCAAGCGTTTTTCCTATGAATGACTTCTCTTCCTTAGGAACTAAACTTGATTCTAAAGAAAGATCATCGATAACTTTTTGTGCAACCACTCTACTGCGCAACATTTCATAGCGCGTTCTAAAGAATGGATCATTTAGCGAATCAACAGAATTAACAGGCTTAGAGGTTCTACCAAAATCTACGATTTCAGCCCCTTCTCGTTCTATTTGAATGGTGGCATTAGCGCGATAAGTTGGTTTTAAAGATAAAGTGTATAAAGTCACTAGTGTTAAAACAGTGAGTAAAGTGAGTAGAATAGTCCATTTACGTCTTGCGAGTATCGTTAATACATCACTCAAAGACGTATCATGAGATTCTGCAACCGTTGGACCAACATAGCTTGGTGCTAATGGCATTAGTTTGTTGTCAACCATTTGAATCTGATTGTTATTTTTCTGAGTTGTTAAAACTGACATTCCCTACCTTACTTAACCCTAGCGGATTTATTATTAATGTTTGATATGGACAAACTTTATATTTATTTGTTCCATCCTATAGCAATGTGTAGGGTGTTGTAAGCTTTCTGTTCTAATCGTTAACAAATATTAGACAAAAGGGTATAAATTAATAATTCTTGTATAAAAAGCTTCATTAAAGGCTTAAAACAACCGAAAAGTGGGGGGGTGTCATTTATCAATTAAATATCTATTTTTAAACCTTTTTTCATGATTTATGTTCTGCTTATCTGCTTAATAGTTACACAATTAGAAAATACGTTTAGAATACTCAGATTAGCGTACTTTTATAGTGATTAATGCAATCAAATACACTCAATAGTTCCAACCAACCTGTAAATTCTTTACAGAGTAAAAGTGTGGGCCTGATTACCACAGGCTCATTGTTTATGAGTTTGTTTTTTATCTTCTCTATTCCATGGGGAAACGCTGTTTGGGATGGCTTAAGTAGAATTTTTGGACTTCTTGCTTTTGGTGCAGTAGGACTTGCATTTATCAGTGGAGGAACACGCGGAAAATTTACTTTTTTTCATTTAGCAATAGCATTATTAGGCGTTTGGTTTATTTTATCTTTAATCTGGACCCCAGATTTTGAGCGTGGTAAAGAGCTGTTAATCACCACATTACAGTTAATGCTATTAACGTTGTTAGTTACCATAAATATCGATAATAGAAAGAAAAACTTATTGCTGTTTTATCACAGTTACGTATTAGGTAATTTAGTGGGTTCGGGCATAATTATATATAACTTTTTAAATGGGATTGAGTCCATTTACTATCAACGTTATGCGATCCCAACTCTTGATATTGATGGTCAATCAATCATGCTGACATTAGCTATGCCTATGGCCGCATATTTGACCACACAATACAAAAACAAACTCATAAAAATTACCTACATAATAGTGATACCTACCATTGTTTTTGCCGTGTTTTTAACCGGTACAAGAACGGCTTCTATCGTTGGTATTATTGGTATATTGTATTGGTTAATCACCTACAGAAATGCATCATTTAGAATTAAAACAACGTTTTTCATATTATTTATAACGTCTATGATTGCCGCAGTAAGTCTTGCTCCAAAGGAGTCGTTAGATAGAATTTTATCTTCAGGACAATCTATTAGCAGTGGTACTTTAAATAATCGGACAGTGATTTGGGGCGCCTCTATAGAACAATGGAAACTATCGCCCATTATCGGTAATGGTGTGGGTAGCTTAGAGTATGTGCTGAACACCAAACATGTTGAATATGATAGTGCACACAGTACCTATATACATTTATTAACAGAAAATGGTTTGATCGGACTTGGTCTATATTTATTAATGATTTTAAGCATTATTTATTATGGTTTAAAATCGCCAAATTCAGATATGCTCTTTATAATGGCACTACTTACAACCATACTGGTGAGTCAAATTACCCAACACACTCATTTTCATAAAGAGACATGGTTTGCTTTAACCGTTTTAGCTGTGCACGCTTATTATTCATCTATAAATAAGAATAAAACCTCCCAGTAATGTTATTTCAACATAGCGCAATTTATATACTGGCTAAATTAATACCAGGGTTAATGGCCTTTGCCGCTCTGAGTATTTATACGCATCTACTAAGCCCAGATGAATATGGACTTTACACCCTACTTTTTACTGGTGTGATTTTCTTACACAACGTTATTTTCAATTGGCTCTCTTCAGGGACTTTACGTTATTGGTCGACTTCTGATTACACAGAATCTCAATTCATTAGTACGCTAAGCATAAGCTACCTTAAAATCATTGGTTTTTTATCCGTTTTCTTAGCGTTTGGCGTTTCTTATTATTGGGGAAAACAACAAGCAATATGGCTAATAAGTGGTTTTTTATTCTTCCTATCATGGGCTTTATTTACCATTACGCAGAATATATTTAGCGCAAGCATTAGACCATCTCGTTATGCTTATTTAACCATTATTTATTCTATTTTGGCTTTTAGTTTTGGATCGTTACTCGCCTATTTAGGATATGGTCCAACAGGTGTTATTTTTGGCATAGCCATAGGCACTTTATTGCCTGCCTTGTATTACTTCAAACAAATCTGGTTACCTTTTCAAGCTGAAAATTACAACCCTAAATTATTTAAACGCTTGTTAATTTACGGAATCCCATTAGCGGCAGCAGCACTAGTTGAAGAGATCACTAATGTTACTGATAGATTTATGCTAGCTAGTATACGTGGTAAATCTGATGCTGGATTATATGCGGTAGGCTATGATTTATCTGGAAATTCTATATTGATGATTATGGCTGCTCTAAATGTAGCAGCCTATCCTGTCGTTATAAAGTTACTTGATTCAGATGGCGTTCAAGCAGCAACTGATTATTTTAAAAATTATGTAATTTTATTACTAGGAGTAACGATACCAGCAGTCATTGGGCTAAACCTTGTAGGACCTAATCTAGTGCATTTGCTGATAGATGTAGATTACCAAGAATCAGTCATAATTCTTTTACCATGGATTACAATCGCTATTTTCTTATTAGGCTTACAGATGTTTTACTTTGATCTAGCGTTTCAATTAGGCCAAAAAACGATCGCCAGCGTAAAAATAGCGGTCATAATTGCCATAGTAAACATCTGTTTAAATTATAAACTCATTCCAGATATGGGAATTCAAGGAGCTGCAATAGCAACAATAAGTTCATATGCAGTTGGCTGTATCCTTAGTGCTTATTATGGCCCGAAATATTTTAATTTACCGTTTCCGAAAATCGAAATATTAAAAATCGTTATATCAACCTTGCTTATGTTTATTTGTCTATGGTGGCTTCGTGATTATAGAGGATGGCTATGGCTACTTTTACAGTTATTCATTGGTGTATCTGTATTTTCATCCCTAATGCTATATTTTAATATTTTGAACGCCAGAGAGTACGTGAAAGTTTATTTTAAAACTTAGTGGTTTTAATCATAATTATATTAAAAAGTTGTTTTCTGCTAAGTCACATTGAAGTTCTTAAAAAGATAAAATCAGAATTATTTGTAAAGTTGTAGTCTTTTTTCCTAATACTAATCTTTAGTATCAATAAGACTAGACATTAGCTGAGGCAATATCTTTCTAAGCGATTCAACCCTGAAGTGTCAGAACTACGTCCTTTACGAAGGTTTGCAAAACCACTTAAAAGTGGGGGGGTGTCTTTTGAAGATTAAATAAACATCAAAACACCTTAAAATGACGTAAAGACTGAGTATTTACTAGAAAACTGTTAGCAATCAAACGTATAATCGCGTAGTGAAAAAACCTCTCGTTCAATTTCTTTTGATTTTTCTTTGTTTATTCCTTTGCAATAGTTCAGTAACTGCAGAAGCAACAAAGAAAAACACAAATAATATACAAAAATTTCATAATGTTGGTCAGTGTTATTTATCAGACTCGCATGCAAGTATTAATCCCGTCTCCAGTAAAAAAATAGACCCAGTAAAAGATGCAATCTACCTTGAAGCAGATTCGGGTAAAATTTTGTTAGAAGGCACATCCACACTCGATGGTAATGTATTTATTCAACAAAACAACACCGTTTTTACCGCCGAAAATGCCAGTATCAATCGAGAAAGCTCTCAATTAACAGCAAAAGGAAATGTGGTTTTATCTGATACTAATTTTGAATTAAAAAGCCCTCATATAGATTACAACCTTGAAAACAAAACAGGAACAATAAACCAGGCAAAATATAGAATCGGTGTTGAAGGTGTACGCGGTGAAAGTGATAAGATAATTCAAACAGATCAAAACAATTTAACACTTAAAGATGCCACATTTACTAGTTGCCCTGTCAATCAGGATAGTTGGCATTTAGCCTCTGGGGATATTCGTTTAAATCGTGAAACTCAGATAGGTACTGCGAGCAATGTTACTTTTAATGTGGGAAAAACACCTGTTTTTTATTTTCCTTGGCTAAGATTTCCGATTAATAATCAAAGACTTTCAGGATTCTTAAGTCCAAGTGTGCGCTTACAATCGAATGCAGGAATTACCATACCTTATTATTTCAATTTAGCCCCTAATTATGATGCTACTGCTAGTTTCACAACATTGCAAAATCGTGGCGTACAGTTAAATACTGAATTTAGATATCTAACTAGTATTCATAGCGGAGAATTAGAATATAACTTCATCCCAAATGATGACTCCTTTAACGGTGAAAAGCGTGACTATTTTAAATTTAATCATCTCACTCAATTAAATAAAAATACTAAAATAAACATTAATGCTGAAGGAGTCTCTGACGAAGAATACTTCGATGATTTTTCATCCTCATTGGAAACAAGCACTAGACCTGCACTACAAAGACGCCTAGAAATCATTAACAAAAAAGCACCATGGACAATTAGTGCTGCCGTAGAAGACTTTCAAATATTAGATGCTGATGATGACCCCTATTCTAAATTACCAGAATTTAAATTGAGCTATTCACCAGAAACAGGACCAAAAGATTTAAAACTCGATATTGATTCAGAGCTTGTTTTTTTCGATAGAGATAATTCAATAACAGGATTAAGAGCAGATATAAAAACTAAGCTCAGTAAAAAGTTTGGTACCCAAGCTTGGTATTTCAAACCAACATTAAGTCTTCAACATACACTTTATTCTTTAGATAATACGATTGATGAAAACCGCATAAGTAGAACCTTACCTACATTCTCTATTGATAGTGGTTTATTTTTTGATCGAAACATCACCCTGAATAACAAAGAATCTAAGCGTTACACACAAACTTTGGAGCCTAGGTTTTTTTATTCTTATACACCTTTTAAAGATCAGAGTAATATTCCAATTTTTGATACTGCCTTGACCAATTTTTCTGAAAGTAATCAACTTTTCTTAGAAAATCGTTTTACTGGTAAAGACCGGATTGCCGATACTAATCAATTGACCTTTGCTGTTAGCTCACGAATACAAGATAGAAAAAAAGGTAATGAGCTATTCAAAGCAACCATAGGACAAGTCTTTAATTTTAGCGATCGAAAAGTTACATTACCCGAGGGAACTATTTTAACCGGTAAACGCTCTGATCTATTACTAGAATTAT
>CALJIH010000272.1 GCA_937974135.1 uncultured Cocleimonas sp.
GGTATCAGTTGAATCGCTTTAATCGTCCATTGCTCTAGCGCCATTTCTAAGGCTTGTAGATTTATCCCCGTTTCAGGGTGCGTAGGAATTTCAATGACTTTGAGATTGTTCGACTGAATCGCTTGCATCGAGCCATAAAAACTGGGTGAATCAATGGCGACAATATCGCCAGGTTCGGTGATCGACTTTAACCCCAAAGATAGTGCTTCTTGACAGCCTGTGGTGATAATTATGTCATCAGCGTGTAAATAGCACCCTGAGTTTTGCATTAAACGTACAATCTGCGTTCTTAGTTCTAACGAACCATTGCCTTTAACATTATCAAAGATACGTCTGGGTTGTTGGCGCGCAATTTCTGCATGAATGCGTTGCAATGGTTTCAAAGTTTTTAAAGAAATATCAGGACCGCCTCCACCAAATGCTATGAATCCATGCTGGCTTGAAGTGGTGGTTAATTCTAGCGCTTTCTCCCAATTTGCAATAGCGACCGGTTTCTGTTCGGGCCGACTGGTGTCGGGCAATAATTCTGTGTTTTGGCGACGTTTAACGTAGTAGCCTGATTTAGGTTTGCTAAACAAAATACCAGAATCTTCGAGTAATTGATAAGCCTCTTGCACGGTTGAAACACTAACGCCACGGCTAACACTCATGTCTCTAATTGAGGGTAATTTTTCGCCTGTGTGGTAGTAACCATGGTCGATTTTTTCACGTATTTCGCTTGAGAATTGTTCGTAAAGTTTCATAGCTCTGCATCGATAATGATATTCAAAGAAATACTAATAACATGAAACAGTACAGATATTCAAAACTAAATTATAAAACAGTACAGATTGAGAGAATCACAGCATGACAGATCACAATCTATGTATCTGTCACGCGAAAAAATTTAAAATTGTGAATCTGTAATGTTTGGTTTTAGATCGCTAAGCTAGTTTGAAACCACTAGCAGGAGAGCGAGATGCAATCACACAATAGTAATAAAACAAAATCGTTGCTGAAAAAATGTCTACAACAGGTATTGGTTTATAGGCATCGCTACAGTAGCAGAATAGCCTTATCAAAATTAGATGATCAAATGTTGAAAGATATTGGAATGACTAAAGATCAAGCAAGTATAGAAATACAAAAACCATTCTGGAAAGGTGATTCAAGCATTTTTGATAAAAATGAATATAAACGACTTAAGCATCGTATTTATATTAAGAAAACGCCCAAAAGTAGGGGGGTGTCTTTTTAAATCTTTAAGACACCTAAACTAGTTTCAAAACAAAGTAATTCTTTTTACCGCGTTGCAACAGCACAAATTTGTCATTGATTAAATCAGCTTTGCTTAATTGGTAGTCTTCGCCCACTTTTTCTTTGTTTACTGAGATCGAGTTTTCTTTTAAAGCGCGTCGTGCTTCGCCATTTGATTTTAAAAATCCTGTTTCAGTGGCTAACGCGGCAACAATATCCATACCCTCATTGATGAAAGATGCGGATACTTCTGCCTGAGCTACGCCATCAAAGACATCCAAAAATGTTTGATCATCTAGCTGTTTAAGATCATCACTGGTAGATTTTCCAAATAAAATGCCGCTGGCTTGAATCGCTTTTTCTAGTTCAGCTTCTGAATGTACCATCGCAGTGATTTCATTCGCGAGGCGCTTTTGTAATACGCGCAAATGAGGTGCTTCTTTATGTTCTGCGATAAGAGCATTGATTTCATCTTCGGTTAAAAAGGTGAAAATACGAATAAAGTTTTCACTGTCTTCATCTGCTGAGTTCAACCAGTATTGGTAGAACTTGTAGGGTGAAGTGTATTTTGCATCCAGCCAAACGTTGCCACCTTCGCTTTTTCCGAATTTCGAACCATCAGCTTTGGTGATTAATGGGCAAGTAATTGCGTAGGCTTTACCACGACCAATTCTACGCACGAGTTCAGTTCCCGTGGTGATGTTACCCCATTGATCACTGCCACCCATTTGTAAACTGCAATTTTTATCTTGGTAAAGGTGCAGAAAGTCATAGCCTTGAACTAGCTGGTAGGTGAATTCGGTGAAGCTCATGCCTTCTGATCCACCACTGTCTGCTTCGTTGGCGTCGGGTTTAATACGATTTTTGACCGAGTCTTTAGCCATCATGTAATTCACAGTAATGTGCTTACCGACATCGCGAATAAATTCTAAAAATGAAAATTCTTTCATCCAATCATAATTGTTAACTAAGATTGCACCGTTTTCGGAACTGCCAGAGCCTTCCGAATTAGAGTCGCTGAAATCTAGGAAATGTCCTAATTGTTTTTTTATGGCTTCTTGGTTATGTCGAAGTGTTTCTTCATCAAGCAAATTACGTTCGGCAGATTTCCCTGAAGGATCGCCGATCATGCCTGTTGCGCCACCGACTAAAGCCACCGGTTTATGCCCACAACGCTGAAAATGCGCCAATAACATGATTGGCACAAGGTTGCCGATGTGCAATGAATCTGCGGTCGGATCAAAACCAACATAAGCTGAGCGCATTGCTTCCTGTAAATGCTCTTCAGCGCCTGGCATAACATCGTGAATCATGCCGCGCCATGTTAGTTCTTGAATAAAATTTTTCATACGTAATCTGTTTTTAATCTCATTGGTGTGGTGCATTATAGGCGAGATTACAGATAAGAAAAGACCGCTTTTGAGACACCTCTGCACTTTTTATATGATAGCTTTGTGTTTAGCTGAAAGAACTTTAAGCCATTGGTGTTTTTATAGGAAAAATATTTGTTAGAAACCTTAGAAAAATCGTTGTCAGAATATGCTTTGCTCAACCGAGGCGTTTTTAACGCCAGTAAAAATGAGCTAACTGAAATTTCTGCAACCTTCGATGCACAATCTATAGTGATGGTCGGCGTTGCAGGTTCTGCATTTTGGCCGGTATTTAAAAAGTCTCAGGAGTTTTTAGATGGAGAAACTGATCCATTAGATCGTTGGAGCAAGCGCATTGGAGATTTGATTGCTAATGAGTTTTCGGCGCAGGCGGTATTTCCTTTTGAAGGACCACCTTATCATCCGTTTATCACATGGGCTAAACACTGTGAAACAGTACATAGTTCAAAAATGGGTTTTTCGATTCATCCCGAATATGGTTTATGGCATGCGTTTCGTTTTGCCCTTTTGTTTCCTACAAAACAACAGAATTTGAAAGCTAAGATAAGCAATGAAAACCCATGCCTTAACTGTGCAGATTCTCCTTGTTTGACCCATTGCCCAGTCAATGCGTATTCTGAAAAAGGATTTGATGCAGATGAGTGTTTTGACTATTTGCATCAACATGAGCAAGGCGAATGTCGAACACAAGGCTGTATCGCTCGACGTTCTTGTCCTGAGGGTGCTGAATTTCGATATATACCAGAACACGCAGAATTTCATATGAATGCTTTCTATGATTCACAAAAATTGCGAAGAGATAATAAGTCATGAGTTCAGCGCCAGAATCTTTTGCTCAATTCATGCATTCATTACAAGAGTATGGCATCAGCGAATTCGATGAAAAACTCGGTCATCAGTTACGATTACACGCCAGTTCAAGATTTATGGGAACGATCATGACCTGCGGAAAAGCAGCATTACCCTATATGCCATGGTTGGTTGATGGTATGAATATGAGCAATAAACTGATTGTTCAACTAGATAAAAAAGAACAAACACTTCAGCAAATGGTTAAAGTATCTATCGATTCTGATATTCGATTAACCAGCCACTGTCAGGACCAAGCAGAATTCGCTGAGGATATATCAGAACATAAAATTGATATTTTGCTTTTAACCGAGGACGCATTGCCTATTTTTGAAAAATGGATAAATCTATTATCTGAAACAGGGTTGATAGTGTTAATTGCTAATGATGATATGCGCAAAAATATCATGCAAAAATACCAAGTTGATTATTTCTGCTTAGATCATGGACACTTGTTTATTGCGCAAAAAGGCTCACAGCATAAAAAAATACGACGCAGAAATAGGCGGAGAAAAACCTCATAAAAGTAGGGGGGTGTCTTTTTTCAAGCTGTAGTATGATTAATAGACATATTTTAAGAGGTTCAAACAATGGCTAAATTCATGCTGACCTATTTAGGTGGCGAACACCCAAGCGACCCTGAAGAAGGCAAGAAACATTTTGAAGAATATCGTCAATGGTTAATGTCTTTAGGGGATGCTGTCATCAGTGCGGCAAATCCATTGAAAGATACGCATACGATAGGCCCTGATGGCTCTGCGAAAGAGGGCAGTTCAACCTTGATGTCAGGTTTTTCAGTACTGGAGGCACCATCGATTGAAGCGGCAGTGCTAATGTCAGAATCTTGCCCATTTTTGAAAATTGGGGGACGACTTGAAGTGTCGGAATTGATTGAGATGAATATGTAGACTCTCTAGGAGTCAAAGAGGTAGTAGAGCTATTTTCCGTAAGGAAATGCCGAAGGAAGTCGAAATAAGGTTGGGGAAAATACCGATACAGATGATTGTGTTTAAAACAGCTTAAAGGAAGGGGGGTCTTTTTATTGGAATAAATAGATAAAAAAGACACCCCCCCACTTTTGACGTTTTCTTGTTTGAATCAGCTTAAAGTAAGACTTTCTCTATTCCGCCTTTAGCAACACGCTCTACAAATTCAGCATTCCAATTATCACCGTGCATATGTTTCATCACTTCGACCACTATGTAGTCGGTATCCATGCCGGTGCTATCGGCATATCGTGATAAGCCTTGAACACAAGCTGGGCAATTAGTTAGAATTTTCACATTGCCATCTTCAGCGGTGTCTTTACCCACTTGTTTAACAATACCTTCGCGAAGGCTTTCTTCTTTTTTGAAACGCAATTGGCTGGCGATATCTGGACGACTCACGGCAAAGGTCCCTGCCTCACCGCAACAACGATCAGATAACTCTACGTTTTGGCCCATTAAATCAGAGGTAAGCTTAGTTGGATCGTAGTTTTTAATCGGACTATGACACGGATCGTGGTAGACGTATTTAGTGCCTTCGATACCTTCTAATTTCACGTCTTTTTCTAACATGTACTCGTGAATATCTAGTAATCGACAACCGGGGAAAATTCGCTCAAATTCATATTTGAGCAATTGATCCATACAAGTACCACAAGAAACAATCACGGTATTGATTTGAAGATAGGTTAATGCTTGGGCAATACGATGAAACAATACGCGGTTCTCGGTACTGATCTGGTTGCCTTTGGCGATATCACCGCTGGAAGTTTGTGGGTATCCACAACACAAATAACCGGGAGGTAAAACAGTAGTTGCGCCTGTCTCATAAAGCATTGCAATGGTTGCCATGCCGATTTGAGAGAATAATCTTTCAGAGCCACAACCCGGGAAGTAGAAAACAGAATCACCACGATCTTCGTCGCTTAAATTTGGCTTGCGAATAATCGGAATGATTTTGTCATCTTCCAAGCCTAAGCTGGCGCGCGTGGTTCGCATAGGCACATTTTTCGGTAATGGGTTCTTTACAAACTGAATCACATGTTCGGTTAAACCTGCGTTACCTGTGGTTGCGGTAGGTCGATCTTCGGTTTTCAGTAAACCGAAACGTTTGAATAGCTGATGTCCAAGTCGCTGTGCTTTAAAGCCAGCTTGTACCATGCCCGCGCGCATCAATTTTATGGTCACAGGGTCTTTAACATTCAAAAATGCCATTGATGCCCATGTTACAAGGTTGGTTTTCTTTTGTTTGCGCTCTCGAAGAATATGTCTTAAGCGGATACTGACTTCACCAAAATCTATATTCACTGGGCAAGGATTTAAACATTTGTGGCAAATCGTACAATGATCAGCAACATCATTCATCTCATCAAAATGACGCAGTGAAATTCCTCTACGTGTTTGTTCTTCATATAAAAATGCTTCGAGAATCAAACCCGTGGCTAAGATCTTGTT
>CALJIH010000273.1 GCA_937974135.1 uncultured Cocleimonas sp.
CACTGATCTTGATAAAAACAAATTTGAAATGATGGTAATTTCTTTGCATAAAGAAACCTATCTTGCAGATAAAATTCGTGAATTAGGGCTGCCTGTACATTCATTGGAAGTAAAAAAGAACCCATTGAACGTTCGAAAAGCTTATTCTTTGCTAAAAGAATTCAATCCTGATGTGATTCACGGCACCATGTATGAGGGTGGCGTTGTTGGTACTTTATTCAATAAATTTTTCCCTAAAAAACCACCTGTTATTTGGACCGTTCATGAGCCATTAGAACATTACGATAAAGAACCTATTCGTAAACGTCTTCAATTACGCACCTGGGGTTTAATGTCAAAATTACCTGCATGCATGATGTACGTTTCAAATCTGAATAAAGAGCAACATGTAGCTTGGGGTTTCAATAATGACAAAGCTATTGTGATTCCAAATGGTGTTGATACCAGCAAATGTTCGCCGAATAAAGCCGCTGGCTTGAAGATTCGTGAAGAATTAGGTATTTCTAAAGATGCCTTTGTAATCGGTAAGATCGCCCGTTTTCATCGTCAAAAAAATCACATTGGTTTTATGCATTCAGCAGCAATTCTGGCAAAAAAACATGCACACGTACAATTTGTATTGGTGGGCACCAATGTGGATAAAGACAATGAAGAGTTGACTGCACTAGCTAAAGAATTAAACATCACTGATAGAGTGCATATGTTGGGTAATCGTCAAGATATTCCTGATGTAGTGAATGCTTTCGATTTAGCTACATTGACATCATTTGGGGAAGCATTTCCATTAACGCTGGGTGAAGCGATGGTTTCAGGCGTACCATGCGTGGCAACAGATGTTGGCGACAATGATTATATTATTGGTGATACTGGAATAATAACCCCTATTGCAGATGATGAAGCGATGGCAGCTGCTTGGCAAAAAATGGTTGAGACTGCGCTTAATAATCCTGAAGAATATGCTGAATTAGGCCAAAAAGCACGTCAACGTACCTTAGATAACTTCACCCTTGAACAACAAGTAAAACAGCATGAAGATTTATACACTAGTCTTTATGATAACTATATCGTATCCAACACCACGATGAGTCAAGCCTAAAATTCATACTGCTATGGGAGGGCAAAACATAAAATTAACCATTGCAGGGAAAGATAATTTAGAAAGTGGTGTACATAAAGCTGTTATCTTTGATGATGCTTTAGAATTAGTTTTCAGTCAAAACAATGATGTCATTAAAACTGTAAGTCTTGCACCTGATAGAGCTTCTTTCTATCGAACGCTAGAGGCGACAAAAGCCAAAATTAAACTCGTTAGTAATCGATTAAAGATCGATGATGCTGAGTTAAATTACGATGTTCAAAGCATCTCAACACCCCAAAAACTTTTTTACAAGTGCTGTCTATTTGTCAAACTGATATTCACCATGCTAATCCCTGTTCAGTGGGTTATTGTGTTTAAACATCGCGAAGATAAAAAGTGGCGAAAAATTATCCCCCATTCCAGCGTTTTTCAAGCTGATCCTTTTGTTGTATTCAAAGATGACAAATACTTTATCTTCTATGAAGAGCTTAAGTTTGAGGACTATCATGGTTATTTAAGGGCAGCTGAGTTAGATATTGAAAATGGTAAATTGATTAATGATCAGATTATTTTAAAACTAGAAAAGCATTTATCGTTTCCAAACGTCTTTGAGGAAAATGATACGTTTTATATGATCCCTGAATGTGCGGACAGTAACCGTATTGATTTATTTGAATGCATAGACTTTCCATATAACTGGCAGAAAAAACAAACCCTGATAGACAATATCAACGCAGTTGATACAACACCTTTGAAGTCTGAGGATGGAAATTGGTATTTATTTACTTCTGAAATTAAAGATGGCGCTGCTTGCGACGATGAGTTGTCAATTTATAAGTCTGCCGATTTATTCAAACAACCTTTTGTAAAACTTTACGATGAACCTGTATTAAGTGACGTAACAAACGCGCGTATGGCAGGACATTTCATTAAACAAAATAATGAAATCATAAGAGTCTCGCAGAATTGTGGTAAACGGTATGGTCACCAACTAAATTTTAATCGTGTCTTGAAAATAGAAGGCGGTTATAAAGAAGAACTAATCAATACAATAAAACCAACTCAAGGGGCGTTAGGCTTTCATACTTATAACCAAGCAAATGATATTATTGTTGGGGATATGGAAATTCCACGTTTTGATTTTTATTCTCTAAAGCGTTTTGTTGGTGGCAATATTAGACGTTTTTTTGAAAGCGTGAAAGATACCGTTATCCGAACCAAAGACTAATAAAAATAGCTAAAATTTCCCTGCTCTTCGTTGGAAAGCTTGTCAATAGAATAACTATTCACTGCACTTCCCGCCTCAATCAGGAAAATTTTCTCTAATTTTTCTTTTCGCATTTGGTTCGGATAACGGTATCTGGGCAAGAATAATCCCAGCAAAGATTAAAACAAAACCAAGCATCATCCTTGCTGTTAACACTTCCCCAATTAATAACACACCACCAATAACCGCAAACACAGCTTCGAGGGATAAAATCATCGCCGCATATTGCGGTGGCACGGATTGTTGAGCAAACACTTGTAAAGTGAATGCAATACCTACCGAAGCAATTCCTCCATAAGCGATTTCTAACCAGGCACCTTGCACGCCTAAAGCAATATCATTTATGTTAATAGGCTCGAAAATAAAGGCTAGGATAAATGATAATACTGCACAGATATAAAACTGCACAATTGAAAGACGTAAGGGATCATGATCTTTCGCTGCTTTTCCCACATAAATAATATGTAAAGCCCAAAAAACAGAACTCACCAAAACCCAATAATCACCTTTATTCACTGATGACAACATATTTGCAAAAGACGTATCCTTTATCGTTAGAAAATATAAACCGATTAAAGCTAAGATAACTGCAGGCCATATCTGCATGGGTAATTTGGAACCAAACAACGACATAAAAATGGGGACTAACAAAATATAAATCGCCGTTAAAAACCCACTGTTTCCTGCTGTAGTATCGACGATGCCAATTTGTTGTAAATTTATGCCCAAGGTAATTAGAACACCCATAATAGCACCAGCAATTAAACCTTCTTTATTGAGTTTCTTTTTACCTAAAAAGCGTAATAAAAAGAGTAAGCTGGTTGCTCCTAGAAGAAAACGAATCGCTGTAAACATCAGGGGTTCTAGATGATCCATCCCTGTTTTTTGGGCGACAAATGTAAAACCCCACAATGCCGCGGCTATCAGCATTAATAAATTGCCGATAAATAGTGAAGGTTTTGTGTGCATTATTTCCCCAAATCTTTAGCTAACATTATTCTCGAACAAAGGTTTCTTAATTGAGCTAGACTTGCAATCATAGATCAGTGACTAAAGGGATGCATGAAAAAATTTTCAACAATAGGTATTTTTTGTAAAGAAAAAGACATACGTTTAAAAGCCACATTAACGGCGTTACACGAGTTTTTACTAAATAAAGGCTATAACGTTGTTGCCCTTAAAAATTCCGCTAAATATATCGACATTATTCCAATCAAAAAGAAAGAATTCTGCAAAGTCATCGATTTAGCTATTGTCGTCGGTGGTGATGGTACTTTACTTAAAGCAGGACGTTTATTAGCCGATAAAGATGTGCCTGTAATCGGTATCAATTTGGGACGTTTGGGTTTTTTGGTTGATGTATCACCCGATCTATTTACCGAGCAATTAACCCCAATGCTCGCTGGCGAATCCATCTCAGAAACACGTTCACTATTATTTGCAGAAGCCTTTAGAGATAATGAATCGCTAGGTAAAAGTATGGCTTTCAATGACGTTGTGTTACATGCACGAGATGATGTTCGAATGATCCAGTTTGATACTCATATCGATGATTATTTTGTAAATACCCAACGTGCAGACGGGATGGTGGTTGCGACACCCACAGGCTCCACGGCTTATGCTTTATCCAGTGGTGGCCCAATATTACACCCGAGTTTAGATGCTCTAGTACTGGTACCGATTTCACCACATACCTTAAGTAATAGACCTATTGTGATCAGTAATAAAAGTCGAATCACGATTACCATGGGTGAAAGTCGTGATGTCGGTGCACGCGTATCATTTGATGGTCAAGCCAA
>CALJIH010000274.1 GCA_937974135.1 uncultured Cocleimonas sp.
ATACATAATGCTTGGGTACTTTAAAACCAGCGAGATGTTCTCTACAGTAATGATCTAATTCCTCTGCAGTGGCTTGTTTGCCCTCTTTTATTTCGATAAAAGCACAAGGTGTTTCACCCCATTTATCATCGGGTTTTGCGACAACAGCTACAACAGAAATGGCTGGATGATTGTAAAGCACATCTTCAATCTCTATAGAGGAAATATTTTCTCCTCCCGAAATAATTATATCTTTGGATCGATCTTTAAGTTGGATATAACCATCAGGATGCATAACTCCGAGATCACCTGAATGGAACCATCCTCCAGAAAATGCTTCTTTGGTGGCATCCTCATTTTTAAAATAACCTTTCATGATTACATTGCCGCGAAACATTACTTCACCAATCGTTTCGCCATCTGCTGGTACTGGTTTCATGGTATTAGGATCAATCACATTCAAATCTTCAAGCGGTAAATACTTGACTCCTTGTCTTGCTTTGAGTCTTGCTTGGGCTGCTGAATCAAGGTCATTCCATTGGTCGTGCCATTCGTTGACTACCGCAGGGCCATAGGTTTCAGTAAGGCCATATAGATGGGTAACTTCAAACCCCGCAGTTTTCATATCAGCGAGTACTTTTTCTGGCGGTGGTGCAGCGGCGGTGAAAAATTCTACGGTATGATTTAGTTCTCTTTTTATTTCATCAGATGCTGAGATTATCAATGACATGACGATGGGTGCGCCACATAAATGGGTAACTTTATGTTCAGCCAAAGCCTGCCAAATCGGTTCATCACGCACTTGTCTTAAACAGACTTGAATGCCAGCAATCGCAGGCATCGTCCAAGGAAAACACCAGCCATTGCAATGAAACATCGGAAGCGTCCACAAATAGCTTGAATGCTTTTTCATAGAAGCGGTTAAGGCATTGCCCTGTGCTAATAAATAAGCGCCACGATGATGGTAAACCACACCTTTAGGATCACCAGTAGTCCCAGATGTGTAATTTATCGAAATAGCATCCCATTCATCTAAAGGCATAAGCCAATCAAAATCTGGATCACCTTGAGAAACAAATGCATCGTAATCCATGGTTTCGGCAGATACTTTGCGAATCCCGCTGACAGCATCGTTGTATTCGATAAGTGTTGGTTTAACCTTAGTCATTTTCAACACTTCAATCATCAACGGCATCACTTCTGAATCCGCTATAACTACCTTTGCTTCAGCATGATCAATTTGAAAGGCTACTACTGCCGCATTTAAACGCGTGTTAATAGAATGTAATACGCCACCACACATAGGTACGCCGTAATGACACTCAAGCATCGCGGGTGTATTCGCAAGCATGACAGAGACCGTATCGCCTCTTTTAATTCCAATATTGTCAAGGCTGGCAGCTAATTGGCGAGAACGTTTATAGAAATCCAGATAATTGCGCTTTAAATCACCATGAACGATAGCCGTGTGTTCTGGAAATATGCTGGCAGCACGCGCCAGAAAACTTAAAGGCGTGAGTGGTTGATAATTAGCAGGGTTCTTATCTAAATGTGTATTGTACGGATTAATCATGCTGATTAGGGCCTAGTGAATTTTGGATATTTTCTATCTATTTATCCGACCATTGCGCATGGCGTTTTTCAATAAATGCTTGGATGCCTTCTTCAGCATCGTGTTTCAGCATATTATCGACCATTACTTTAGAGGCATACTCATACGCTTCTGCTAAATTTAAATCGCGTTGATGATAAAATGCTTTTTTACCCGTAGCTAAGGTCATGCTAGATTTACTAGCGATTTTTTCAGCCACATTCATTGTTGTTTCTGTTAAAGCGTCTGAATCAGTAACTTGATTGACTAAGCCAATCTCAGCCGCTCGTTTTGCAGATACCATATCGCCGGTTAGTAACATCTCCATCGCGTGTTTATTAGATACATTGCGCGAAAGTGCAACCATCGGGGTAGAGCAAAACAAGCCAATATGAACCCCAGGTGTGCCAAACTTTGCAGTATCAGCAGCATAAGCTAGATCACACGTTGCCACTAGTTGACAGCCTGCCGCCGTTGCTACTCCGGCTACTTCTGCGATAACGGGTTTTGGATTATTCACAATACTTTGCATCATAGTTGAGCAGGTTTGCATGACGTGAGTAAAATAATCTTTGCCATTATCATCTGCTTCACGCCCTGCGGTCATTTCTTTAAGGTCATGCCCGGCACAGAAAGCAGGACCATTAGCCGCTAATACTATTACCCTAACGGAAGAATCAGTAGCTGAAGTAGACATGATTTCGCTTAATCGCGCCATCATCCCTTCTGACAAGGCATTACGACGACCATTATCATTTAGGGTTAAACGTAAAATTCCTGACTCTGATAATTGTTCTAGGATAATTTCATTGTTTGCAGTATCAGACACTTTAATTTCCTTAATTAATATTTACGATGACGTGATCAGCTAGAGAATTAGCAACAAAGCAATATCGGTGAGCGCGTTCGTGCATATCTTCTAATTTTGCCTTATCAATCTCAAAACCCTGATCAAACTTCACAATCGGATTTAAGTCGATTTGAGAAATACACATTTTCCCTTGGGGGTCTTTTCCTAAATGCGCTTCCGCTTTATCTTCAAAACTTGCCACTGGCCATTTTACTTTAGCCGCTAAAGCCAAAAAAGTCATCATATGGCAACTACTCAATGCAGCAGCTAACGCTTGCTCAGGATTAGTATTTTGTTTGCTACCTCCCCAACTCGGTGCTGCATCTGCTTTAATAGCATAGGTTTCATTGTATTTAATGCTGTGTTCGCTAGAATATTTATTGGGTAGTAATTCAGCTTCACGTCTTTTCCAAAATAATTCGATTGATAACTCTGACATTTTTTATTTTCCAAATGTGTTTATGGTTATGAACTTCCAGATGCTATTTTTTTCTTAGGATCATAAAAGGGTTTTTCAACAACCTTAGCTAAGGCTCTATCGTTATCTATCTGTACATTTAGTGTAGTCCCTATATCAGTAAATTTTACATCAATCATAGCCAGTGCAATATTTTTATCTAATCGAGGAGAATAGATAGCAGAGGTTACTTTACCGATAACCTTATCCTCGAACATTACAGGCCAAAAAACAGTATTAGGACTAGCAAATGCTGATCCTTCAATAATAAGACCAACTTGTTTTTGCTTTACTCCTTCATTCGCTATTTTTTTCAAGGCATCTTTGCCGATAAAATTAGCATCAATGTCGATGTTTATTAAGCGATCCAACCCTAATTCAAATGGATTATTAGAAATATCCATATCAGCATGATAAGAAAGCATTGCACCTTCTATTCTTCTGATTGATGAAGTATGCCCAGGTTTCAGATTATAAGGTTTACCAGCTTGCATAATCTTCTCCCATAATTGGTCGCCATATTCCGAATCTCTTAAATAAATTTCGTAACCCAATTCGCTGGACCATCCTGTTCGCGATATGATTAATGGGATTCCATCCAATTCCATCTCTCTTAACCAATAATATTTTAACGCTTCTACATCGTCACCAAATAATGCTTTCATTATTTCGCCAGATTTTGGACCTTGTAATTGCAGGGGTGAAACATCCGGTTCACAGATATTCACGTTTAATCCTGAATTTACAGCAACTCCCTGAGCCCAGAGTAGAATGTCGTTATCTGCAAGCGATAACCAAAAGTGATTTTCTCCCAAGCGCAGTAAAACAGGATCATTTAAAATCCCCCCATCTTGATTGGTAATAATGACGTATTTGCATTGTCCAATGGCACAATTAGATAAATCGCGTGAGGTGAGTAACTGAGTAAACTCCGCTGCATCTGGCCCTGTGATTTCTACCTGTCGCTCAACAGCGACATCGCACAAAATAGCGTCATTGATTAAATTCCAATAGTTTTGCACAGGATCGCCAAAATCTCTTGGGATATACATATGGTTATATACGGAGAACGCTTTTGCACCCCATCGAACTGTAGCGTCAAAGTAAGGCGATTTACGAATCTGTGTACCAAATCCAAAATCACTAGATTGTTTGTTAGTCATCATGTTACCCGTGGTAGATATTTGAGTTAAAGCATAGCTAAAAGTGGGTAAATGAAAGGTCTGAATACTGGACTTAGTAAGTTATTTTAGACTTATTTTTTATAATAAAGAGACTGTTTGGTCTAACTAAACGTTATCGTTATCTTTAACAAAAGCTTTAATTAGGTTGGGACGTTGATTTTTAACTTTACGAGTAACGAAGTAGGTAATGTAACGATCTATTCCAATTTCTGCTTCAACGAGTTGTTCCATTGTTTCTTGAAAAGACGACAAACTTGGAGAAACTACGTTCATTATGTAGTCGAAACCCCCACCAGTCGCAACACAAGATGTTACTTCGTCAATCGCATTAATATGAGATTCGAAACGTTCAAAGTCTGATTTTTGATGCTGCTTTAAGGAGACGGTAACCACCACCTCAGTAACTTCAGCGATCTGTCTAATATCAATATCAGCATAGAAACCTTGAATCAAACCAGCACGTTTTAGTTTAGTTAAGCGATTCCAACAGGGGGTTGGTGATAAATCTACCATTTCAGATAAAGCTGTTTTACTCAATTGACCATGATTTTGAATGGCATTTAATATTCGGATATCGATAGCATCTAAGGTTAACTTTTTCATATGAATAGTCGTTTCTTTGCAGAACTGGTTATGATTGTAACTATGTAGTTTAGATCTTTATTTGCAAAAAATAGATTAATTATAAAAGGTATCGAAAAAGACACCCCCCTACTTTTGCGAGGTTTTCAGAGTGTCTATATTTGGGATAATAAAGCTGTAAATGCTTGTTCTAAATTAGATCAAGGGTAAAGATAAAAGATGAATTTAATCTATTTATAGGTAGCATAATACATTTTATGCAAAATATATTAATACTTAAAAAACAAAAATAGCAGACTTAATAAATCAAGTCTGCTATCTGAAGAGGTATAATTTTTAGAGGTTAATAATTGCTATTAACCTCAACAATTAGTTTGAGCTTTTAAGTCACTATCTTTTGAATAGCATCAGCGGCACGTTTTACATCTAAGAAAATTAATCCTAGACGTGCTTCTGACTTAGTTAATACCGTCACAACTGCTTCTGGGCCAGCATAAGTCATTAAGATGTAACCATGCTTACCTTTGATAAGTACTTGCTCTAGAGAGCCACGTGCCAATTCATCAGCAGTACGATCACCTAAAGAAAGCATAGCAGCGCTCATTGCACCAACTCTATCTTCATCCATACCTGCAGGTAGTAGTGAATCCATCATTAATCCATCTGTAGATAAAACGGCAGATGCCTCGATATCGGCACTAGAACCGTTTAGATCGCTCAAAATTGAACCTAACATTTCAGAACGCATATTAATTACCTCTTTGTAAAAATATTCTTTGTTGTTATTAAAAGTGTAAAATTATAAAAAATCATGTTGTAAATTAATTAGTTAAATAGCACCGTAACGTCTAATCAGTAACCATACTAAGCGCTTAAATGCGGGTCTATTTAGTTGTGGCATACCGTGTATTACTAATGCGAATTGGTTATATCCTACGTAAAGCGGCCAAAAACCAACTTCGCTGTTTCCTGCAGCGTCAATTAGTCCCCAAGCTCTTTGGTTAAAACGAAGGTTTCCGTTTAATAACCCTTTATGTCTTTCGTATACTTCAGATAAGTTTGCACTGATAGCGGCTAATTCCTCAGCGGCTTCATGTGGGAAACCTGAAGCACCAAGATAAAGTCCACTGTGTTCTGCTAAAAGTACTTTTTTAGAATCAGAAAGTGCACCAAGAATTTCCGGAAGTATATCTTCAAGGTTTGCAGCTGGTGCTTCTTCGACATCTTTCTGTCCAGAAATTAACCCTAAGGTCTGCATTCTGTGTAGTAGATTAGAAGTGTCTTCAAGATTCAAATCACTCAAATCAGCAATGGTGCTGTCTGTAAGTGGAAGCGTTGCATCTTCATGCAATAATCTAGTCAGAATCTTTCGCGTAGTATCCTCTGCATTATCTTGAACGGCATAATATGCTCCGCGGGGAGTTATATTTATCTGCAAGTCATCGTTAATAGTAAATTGACTCATTATGCTGCTATCCCTGGATCAAGTGAGTAAAGTAGTGCTTGCACTAGCGACGACACATCCTGTCTTTCTCGTGCATCCACTGTAAATACGGGCGCGGATATTGATAATTCATTAATCCAGCCTCTGTAATCATTTATTGTTGGCGAATCAACTTCGTCCATTCTTGTTACACCTATAATCAAATCACCTTTTTCGATGAAATCTTTGAAAGCCGAGGTGTAAAATTTTAAATCTTGCTTTGGGTTTTCTCTTGAATTATCAAGCAAAAGTATTAATCCTAGAGCACCTGTGGTCAAAATATCCCACATAAAGCTAAAACGTTCCTGACCAGGCGTTCCATATAAATGGATTTTTTCTTTCTTACCAATATTGATACGACCATAATCCATCGCCACTGTGGTTTGTGGTTTTCGATCTTTAGTCATATCACTCGCTTCTTCGTTAGTACTAACAATGGGTATATCACTCATCGTTTGAATCGCAGTGGTTTTTCCTGCGCCAACTGGGCCAGTGAAAATAATCTTTTTGTTTGACATCGTGGACATAAATTATGTTTTCAACCTCTTTAGAAGGCGACCAAAGAAACCCCTCTCTTCAGAATTTTTATTTGAATCTTTCTTACCAAAACTGAATGCTGATTTCTTAGCCTTTTTGACGTCAAACTCAATCATTTCCAAAGATAAAGCCGCATTATAGAACGCAAACACATATCTTTGCTGAATATTTAACCAATTTGGTATTTCTAACAGATTTCCTGGGTTCTTTGCAAATACCGCAGCTATGTTCATTGCATGAGGTATTAACTCTAAACGGGTTAGATTTGGCCATGTTTTAAGACCAATACTTTTGGTCACACTAGTGTTTTCAGGCAGACGACCTCGAGAAGTTAATAAGCTCGTGGTCCAAATAAATGACTCGAAAGAATGAGCTCTATTTGGATTCTTTTCAATTTTATTACGATACAATCTTTCTTCACTGTAATCTAAATCATGAATTTTAATTTTTTCAGCATCGATTTCATTGTGACAAATAACTGAATACTCATCACTAGAAAGTGGTGTATTACAGTAAACTTTGCTCTGAGAGTGATCGATGACAACAATTAGATCTTGATATTTTAAGCGGAATAATTGTTCTTTGTTTTTCGTAGTTTTAATCTGCTCTAAAATTACGCCTAAAAGGTGATTTTCCGTTTTAAAAGTGATTTTAGTAGATTCTTTTTGATTTTTAATTGTGTTTTCATTGCCACACAATTGCATCCAGCGTTTTTCAGCTTCTGTTTGTCCGCGCTGATTTTCCCCATCGTTTCCTGATGCAAAACCACCAGATACACTGGCGTTAGCTTCTTCACGAACTTCATTGAGTAAAGACTGTAAATCTGTATCAGCTAAATCATCGGCATCTTCAGATGCTAATTCTGAACTTTCACTTGTTTGATCTATTTCATCGAACTCAGCATTCTCTAGTTTATCGATAGTTTGATCTATTTCATCAAACCCAATATTTTCTAGATTATCACTTGTTTCGAGTACTTCATTATTTTCGCCTGAAACCTCTTGTAAAAGACTATCAAGGTCAGTAGTTAAATCATCTTCAGCAAATTCTTCAACTGAATCAGTCTCTTCTTCTAATTCAGCTTCATCAAGAAGGCTTAATTCTAAATCACTTGCGGTATTATTCTCAGTGATATCATCATGAGTATTTTCAGGTGACTCGAAATCAAAATTGAAGTCGCTATCAACAGTTTCATCTAAGCTTGCTGTTATATCTTCTTCTTGGTGAGTGCTCGAATCATTTATATCTAGGTTTAATTCTTCAGTATCTTCTGTGGTTGTTAGTCCAACCGAGTCAGGCAAGCTATCGTTATTTTTATTTTTAACTTCAGCGTAATCAACTTCTAAAGTATCTGAGAAAACATCTTCTGTTGATGGTTCAAGATCATGATGAAGCGTAAAGTTTTCTTCAACAATCGCTGTTTTTTCATCTTCTGTATCAATATTTATGGATTTTTGAAGATCAAAGTTACCTTCTAATTCAGAATCAACGGATTGCAATACATCCACATCTAAGGTGTTTTCTGTAATTTTTTCATCGCTTACTTCACTGATATCTTCTAGTTCCTCATCAGTGAGAAGATTATCAAAGATAGACTCTTCTTCAACGTTTTCAATGACTTCTTCAGTGAGCTGTTCATCTTCCTGTTCTGACATTAGAGAATCAAGTAATGAATCTACATCATCCTCATCTGTTTCAACTGTAGTTTCCTCTTCTAGTACTTCGTCGAAGATATCTATCGAACTTTCAGCAGAGTTGTCTTCAATCTCAGAGTCATTCAGTTCTAAAGTGTCGTCTTTATCATCATCTCCAATTAATGAGGTTGTTGCTAAAGCACTTGCAGCAACACCTGCAATTGCAAGCCCTGATTCAACAGCATTGTTTTCTTCAGTGACTTCTAGATTGCTTTCTTTTTCAAGAACCATCTCATCGATTGCTAATGGCTTTTCTGTCAAAGTCTCATCAAGAGTGTTTAATTCATCGAATAACGATTCATCTTCTTCAGTATGAATATCCGTTAATACTTCAAATTCTTGTTCTTGCTGTTCTTCTTCAACTATTTTAGCTTTTTCTGCTTCTGCTTCTGCTTCTGCTTCTGCTTCTTTAGCTTTCGTTTCTGCTTTAGAAGCTTCAATATGAGCAAGAATTTCTGTTACAGATTCTGCCGCTTTATTTAATTCATCAGCGGATAATGGCTTTGCCAGCCAAATAGTAGTAGGGATGTTTTGTTCTCTAATTGAGATAAGAAGAATGGGTAATCTACGTTCAGCAAGAATTTCTGTTACGTGTTCTTTTGCGCCAAATTGATCATAATCAATGATCAAAGCTTCCGCTTCAGCCTCATTAACAATGCTGTAAAGCCCTTTGCCTGCTCTATCAAAATAGAATTCTAGAATAGCCTTGTTCTGAGGACTAATCTCTAGCATCGCTACTTTTATTTTTTTATTATTTGGCATAGTTTCAGTGTTATTGTTTTTATTGTTTTAATTATTATTTAATAATTAACTGAATATTTTCTTTTTAAGTCTTCCTAAAACACTCTCAAATTTTGCTGTTTTAGTCTCTTTTTCAGGATGAATCTCTCTACTTTTAACATAATTGTTTAAGTAATCTAATTCTTCCAATAGTGTTTTATTATCTGGATCATTCTCTAAAGCTTTCAAAAGAATATCTTGCGCCACGTCTAGTTGACCGTATTCCATACAAGCTCTTGCTTCTTCTAAAGCAGACATTCCATCATTTTCATGATCTGCCTTATGTAGAGTAATTAGTTCTTGGTCAGGGCCAAATAAACCATCTGATAACACCGAACCGTTTACCCATTGGTAACCCATACCATTTTTGATACCCGTTTTAATCCACATTGCAAAATATAAAACATCTTTTTGACTTAAATGAGGGATTGACGCTTTTAACAAGCGAATTCTTAAGTTTTCGCCAGCATCTTTTAAAACATAAAAAAGATCATGTAGCGAACCTGGTAACAAAGCGGCATCTTTATGATGCATAGCAAAAAATACGCGATGTGTATGTAGGGTTAAATCCCCTGGGTTTCTGCGAATGGAATGAGAATAAAAATGCCACGCAGTGTCGGCGTCGATATCTTCATCCGGTAAATTCTCGTCCGGAAAGATAAGGCTTAAAGTTGGATGAATTGAAATTTCTGCAGCGGAAGACATAGTAATCCTTTTTTATTCTTCTTTTTTTAATGTCGTAAACTAAGTGTTTGCTAACTCAACAATTAATACTAAATTAGCATCCCCGTTTTCTTTTTATGATTTCCGTCAAATATAATGGTTTGTCGCTGAATAGTCGCTGAACACAACAAATATACAATTAACTAATTATCAATCGCTTGCATTTGTTTAATTGTTTCACCCAATAATTGAAACTCCTCCTCGCGTGCGCTGCCTTTACGCCATGCAAATCCAATCTCACGATAACTCTTTTCATCCAGTGGATAGGTTTTGATATCCGTGTTTTGTAATAACGAAGAGCTTTCTGCCATTTCCGTTAAATAAGTAATCCCAATATCAGAATCCACCATACTTACCAGCGTTAATAAACTGCTCGCGGCGAAGCGACTAACCGTATCTTGGTTCCTTATTTTACAAGCCGAAAGTGCGTGGTCACGTAAGCAATGCCCATCTTCTAACAAAAGCACGCTTTCTTTGGGTAGATCGTTTAATGAATAATTATCAGGATCAATCAACTGACTGTTTTTATGACAAGCCAATGAGAAACGATCTTTAAACAGTGGCAGCACCTCAACATTACTTAACTTGTAAGGTAGGGCAATCATAATTAAGTCCAGCTCGCCATCTATCAATAAGTCATGGCAAGAGCGCGTTGTATCCTCACGCAAATACATTTTTAACTCAGGAAACTTAGAACGTATATTTGGCAACAACTCGGGTAATATAAATGGTGCAATGGTAGGAATCACCCCAAGGTTCAAACGCCCAGTCAAAGGCTTTTGATTATTTTGTGCAACCTCCGTTAAATATTCGATATCGCGTAAACACAAACGTGCATGATTCGCGATCTCTCGACCAGTCCGAGTAATCGTCACGCTTTTATTGGTTCTATCAACTAACTGCGCGCCCAATTGTGATTCTAGTTCTTTTATCGCCACACTAAATGCAGACTGCGAAACAAAACATGCTTTCGCCGCATTTCCAAAGTGTTGATGCTTTTCTAAGGCGATGAAATATCTCAGTTGTTTAATCGTAGGTAGTTTCATTATTTAGATCACTATAAGTTACTTATAATCTATTTTATAGGATGTAATGATAAAAATAAACCATTTTACAGATTGATGCACTCTCCGTAATATTCATCCCAAGAAG
Source organism: uncultured Cocleimonas sp. (assembly GCA_937974135.1). Classification (GTDB taxonomy): domain Bacteria; phylum Pseudomonadota; class Gammaproteobacteria; order Thiotrichales; family Thiotrichaceae; genus Cocleimonas. Next base: position 11,013 of record CALJIH010000274.1, read on the forward strand.
CCAACACTGAGTTTTAAAAGGTTCAGCAATGGCAAAATTTTAAATTAACTTTATATTTACAATAGGAAAACAAAGATGTCCCAAGAATTATTAAACAAAGAAGGCCAAGCAGTACCGCAAGTTACATTTCACACGCGTCAAGACAATGAGTTTGTTGATGTAACCACTGATGAGCTATTCAAAGGTAAAACCGTCATCGTTTTTGCACTACCTGGCGCATTCACCCCCACGTGCTCGTCAGCGCATGTGCCACGTTACAATCAACTTATCCCAACGTTCAAAGCAAACGGTGTCGATGAGGTAGTCTGTATATCTGTAAACGATGCCTTTGTCATGAACGAATGGCAAGAAGACCAACACGCACACGACATCACGTTTATTCCAGATGGCAACGGTGACTTCTCAGAAGGCATGGGCATGTTAGTCGATAAATCAGCAATCGGTTTTGGCAAGCGTTCATGGCGCTACTCAATGCTAGTTAAAGACGGCATCATCGAAAAGCACTTTATCGAAGCAGACGTCGAAGGCGACCCGTTTGATGTATCTGATGCAGACACTATGCTCGAATACCTAACACCAAGCGCAGACGCACCCGCCAGCGTAACCGTCATGTCACGCAAAGGTTGTCCTTACTGTGCCAAAGCAAAGAAAATGCTAACGGATGCAGGTTATGACTACGAAGAGCTAGTGATGGGAACAGATTACACCGATCGTAGTTTGCGTGCGATGGTAGGTTCTACGATGGTGCCGCAGATATTTATTAACGGTGATCATATAGGTGGATCGACGCATCTTGAGCAATGGCTCGAAAAATAAAATTTATTCCTGATTAATGCACTTCTTGCTCTCCAGCGTTGTTGCATTCGTACTCAAATGGTCACATATATCTATATGCTCACATTTTCCGTGCGAATGTGCCTAGCTGGAAAGCAAGAATCACATCAATCAGAAAAAATTTGGTAACTTGATTTGCATACTCTGAGTCATTTTATTTAACTATTTTTTGAAAACATCTGTTTTAAAAAATCATACGTTAACTCTTCAAACATATTATATTTAGATTAAATAGATTAATAAAAAAGACACCCCCCTACTTTTTGGGGTTTTTAAAGAAGAGCCCCAAAAAGTAGGGGGGTGTCTTTTAAAACAATTAACAATATTAATGCCTCAGGGTGTTTATATTTTTTTTTCAGGGCAAGGCGCTGGCGCACGGAGAATGTGAGCATACAATAAGTATGTGATCATTCGAGTACGACAAGCAACGCAGGCATGGAAAGAAAGATAAATTCACTGTGGTATTAAAAAGGAAAAGATATGAGCAAACATTACGACCTAATCTCACTTGGCGCTGGCAGTGGCGGTCTATCAATCGCAGAGCGTGCGGCATCTTACGGTGCGAAAGTGGCGGTTATCGA
>CALJIH010000275.1 GCA_937974135.1 uncultured Cocleimonas sp.
ATTTTCTTTATTTTGGTACTGGTTTTCGCTTTTATCTCGGATGCAATAACGGCTAAAAAATCATCCTCACTTTGTGTTTCATCAATTATCATATGGCGTGCAAAGATAACCCCAGAATTACTTAATGACTTTTTTTTAAAGTTGCCGATATCAATAGAGTGCCCATCAATATCAATGGTTTTTCCAACTAAACCTTGGACATCTGTATACCTATCTGACGGTATTCGCAGAATTAGCTTGGTTCTCTTCGATGGAAATAACAGAGCATTATCTGTGTTTGGACGCTGCCAACCGTTGTTGCTTTCGGCGACGTGAATTTGATGAATGCCTGCACTTTTCTCATCTGCTATCCAAGGCAGATGTTTTTGGATTTGATGAGAGAGTGCCCATGCATGATCAATCGGCAAAGATTTACATCGCATAGAAAACAATACATCAAACACCGTATCCGGTGATGTGAAAGGTAGGGTTTTGTCGTCTTCCTCTTCCCAGAACATTATCGCTCTCTATCTAGCTGACTCAAAGGCTATGTTTAGTTGATCGTGCCAATCATTAGGACGATCGGGATACACCGGTGGTTCTATATCAATCGTAAAATGAAGCTCGCCACGATTGATAGCCATATTTTGGATCGTTTTTTTCAACTGATTAAAGTCAGATATATTGTTACCTTCGACTAAAAGAACCTCACTCAATAACAGCATATCTTATACAGCCTTAATGGTTGCGGGTAATTCATCATAAAAGCGCCCACGAAAAAATAAACGATGATCTGTGTGTGAGACATCATCTTCAAAAGCTTTCCGACAGTGTAAAATATTTCTCGTGATAATACCTTCACCTGACTTTAATTTACGATTAATAACTAAGCCATTAGGTGAACCCGTATCAAGTAAATGTTTAATATAATCTTTGGCAGCTTGGATATCCTTATCTTGTTGCCAGATTATGTTTTTAGTTCTCGCTGAATAACGCATATGCAATCGACCTTGAGGTGTCATAGAAAATACTGGTCCTGTTTGTTCTTTACGAATCACTTTGTTGTTTAATATATTTGCAGGAATAGTCATTGCTTTTGATGTACTTAATGCTTTAATCCAGTCAGGGTTTTTATCACGCAACAGAATATAAACGAGTTCATGATCGACAAATGCTGATTCACCTCCGTGTTCTGCTGGTTTGTGACAATGGAGTAACATCGAATAAATGGTTTTATTGTGAGGATTATAATAACCATCAGTATGCCAGCTAAGTTTCTTATTGGTGTAAGGAATATATTCGCGATCATTCTTTTCATTTTTTTTATAGATTGACGTTAAACTATCTTTATCAGCGCAAATGTTACTGTCTAATTTTCGAATACCACAAGCATGAGCAAGTTTATGAATCAGTCGCTTGGTTGTTTCTGTACTTAAGTGATGGGAATCAGCTACCTTATAAAAACAATAATTATTCTTATGACATTCCGACAAAATATCATTGATGGGGAATATTTCATCAAAATGTGTATCTGTTAGATTCTCTGGGTAAATTGCTATGTCATTTTTTAGCCTAGTCTGTGTGGTACTACAATGTTGGCTATTCAACGATTGGTTATTATTGGAAACCTGATAAAAGTGGGGGGGTGTCTTTTTGATCGTAATTATGGGTAAATGATGGTTTGTATTAGCATTTGCTAATTTTATTTTGCGCCATTCTTGATAGGCAATATCATTGTTGAGATTAAACGGTGAATGAGTATGTATCTGCAAAATATACGCTGGGCTTTTAAAGAGTTTTAGTGATACACCAAAATAATAGAGTTTGCTTTATTTAGCTAGCCTTAGCGCACTATCTACCCCTAAGTGGATAGAGGTATGAGACGTTAACATCCCATGGGTGAGATTCTTAAAAAGTGGCAGTCAAAGTAACATTATTGGTATTAAAAAATACCATCATTTACTGATGTTTTTTGGCAAATGTAAACTCTGGAGTGAACAATGGCAGATATTAAAAAATACCCAACGCCAATGTTAGACGTTTTAGAAGATGGCCCTTGGCCAAGTTTTATCAGTGGAATAAAAAATCTGCGTGATAATCACCCTGATGAACGAATTAATAATGTTACTAATGGCTTACTTGGCCAACTTGAACATTCCTATGAAACAAAGATGGGTTACTGGAAAGGGGGAACTATTTCAGTCTTTGGATATGGGGGAGGAATCATCCCGCGTTTTTCTGAGGTTGCCGATAAATTTCCAGAATCAAAAGAATTCCATACTCTCCGGGTGCAACCAGCGCCAGGTAATTACTACACCACAGATATCATGCGCAGACTCGCAGACAGTTGGGAGAAGTGGGGCTCTGGTCTACAAACCTTTCATGGCCAGACCGGAAACATCATGTTTATTGGTGCTGATAACGCTAGTTTCCAACCGTTCTTTGATGAAATCAACGACTACGGATGGGATTTAGGTGGAGCAGGACCTTGTGTAAGAACTGCGATGTCTTGTGTGGGTTCAGCACGTTGTGAACAATCCTGTACCAATGAGCATGCGGTGCATCGTCATTTAGTTAATAATTTCACCGATGATGTTCATCGTCCGGCACTACCGTATAAATTTAAATTCAAAGTATCGGGTTGTCCAAATGATTGTCAAAATGCGGTAGAGCGTTCTGACTTTGCAGTCATTGGAACTTGGCGTGATCATAAAAAGATTAATCAAGATGAGTGGAAAGCTTATGTTGAGCAAAAAGGTGTTGATTATGTGATGGACAATGTTATTTCGCGTTGTGTATCAAAATCTTTATCTTTGGGAGAAGACAATGCGCTTATTGCAGACGAATCGAATTGTGTTCGTTCGATGCATTGTATGAATGTTGTACCAAAAGCGATCAGTCCCGGTGATGATAAAGGGGTTACGATTCTTTGTGGTGGCAAGCGAACTCTCAAGATTGGGGATTTAATGGGAACGGTGCTTGTCCCCTTTATGAAATTAGAAAACGCAGATGATTACGAAACAATCGTAGAGTTAGCAGAAGAGATTATCGATTTCTGGGCTGAGAATGGACTTGAACACGAGCGCACTGGGGAAATGATCGAACGTATTGGTTTAGTGAATTTCTTAGAGGGTATCGGTGTTGATCCTGATCCAAATATGATTTCTCAGCCGAGAAATAGCTCCTATGTCAGAACCGATGGTTGGGATGAAGCTGCAGAAGAATGGTTTAATCAAAAACGCGAAGAAAAAATTGCTGTTTAACAACAAGAAAAATTGAAGATAAAAGGAGATATGAATGTCTAAACCAGCAATGCGAGAAGCAATCGAATCCGGTTCACCTGATGGCTTTCAGTACATGCACCCAACCATGCGTCGTAATTTCGGTTTGTGGGACTATCACGAAGATATACAACCAGGGGTGATGGTTCATGTTGCCAAGTATGGCGACAAAATTTGGACGGTTAAAGCTGGTACACAGCGCATTCTAGATGTGTTTACTTTACGCAGTTTAATGGATATTGCAGATGCGTATGCAGATGGATATGTACGTTTTACGATTCGCAGTAATATCGAATTTTATGTAGACCAGGAAGAAAAACTTCCCGCATTAATTGCTGCACTCCAAGACAAAGGATTCGCTATTGGTGGTACGCGAAATTCGGTCGCGTCGATCTCCCATACTCAAGGTTGGTTACACTGTGATATCCCTGGTACAGATGCTTCGGGTGTAGTGAAGTCAATGATGGATGAGCTTTACGATGAATTCACCAATTGGAATATGCCGAATCGTGTACATATCACCACTTCTTGCTGTCAAATTAACTGTGGTGGTCAAGGCGATATCGCGATTAATGTACAACACACTAAGCCACCTAAAATTGATCATTCTTTAGTGGGTAATGTGTGTGAGCGACCATCGGTAGTAGCACGTTGTCCAGTTGCCGCAATTCGACCTGCAATGGTTGATGGCAAGCCTTCTTTGGAAGTGGATGAAAAGAAATGTATCTGTTGTGGTGCGTGTTACCCACCTTGTCCTCCGATGCAAATAAATGATCATGAATATACACAATTGGCGATTTGGATAGGTGGAAATCATTCTAATGCTCGCGGTAAACCAACCTTTCAGCGCCTAGTGGCAGCTGGTATTCCTAACAATCCACCAAGATGGCCTGAAGCAACCGCAATTGTGAAAAAAATACTACAAAGTTATAAAGAAGGTGCTCGAGATTATGAGAGAATAAACGAATGGGTTGAAAGAATAGGGTGGCCACGTTTCTTTGAAGTGACTGGCTTGCCATTTACCAAATATCATATTGATAATTGGCGAGGTGCACGTTCAAACCTTAATTCTTCAACACATATTCGTTTTTAATAAGATTTTATAATTAATGAAATTTACGATCGTCGTTAATGAAGGGCCATATCAGCATCAATCAGCTGATTCAGCGATAAATTTTACGCGCGCGGTACTGGAGAAAGGCCACGAAATTTTTCGTGTATTTTTCTATCACGATGGGGTAAATAATGGTACTCGTTTAGCGGTTCCTCCTGCGGATGATCGTCAATTACAAAAAGAATGGTCTGAGCTTGCTAAAGAGCATGGTTTAGACTTAGTGATTTGCATTGCAGCCGCGCAACGACGTGGCATCATGGATGAAAATGAAGCGAAACGGCAGGGATTAGATGCGGATAACATGATTGAAGGTTTTCGTATCTCTGGTCTTGGTCAATTGATCGAAGGCAGTATCGAATCTGATCGAACAATTGTGTTTGGAGATTAATCAAAATGGCTGTTAAAAAGTTTATGTTTGTTAATCGCAAAGCACCTTATGGTAGTGTTTATGCGCTTGAATCCTTAGAAGTGGTACTGATTTCAGCGGCGTTTGAACAAGATGTCTCTTTAGCTTTTCTTGATGATGGAGTCTTTCAAATTACTAAAGGTCAAGATACAACAGGTATTTCACAAAAGAATTTTTCTAATGCTTTTAAGGCTTTAGGAGATTATGATATCAATAAGCTTTATGTTGAGG
>CALJIH010000276.1 GCA_937974135.1 uncultured Cocleimonas sp.
GGGTTGTGCATTTTAAAAAGTATATGAATACTTAAATCGCTTTTGCCTGCTCAACCGCATTTCCAATATAAGTCGCTGGTGATAATTCCAATAATTGCTGTTTCGCCTCTTCGGGAATATCTAGCTTTTGGATGAACTCAGCCATCTTTTCAGCGTTTATGCGCTGCCCACGTGTGAGTTCTTTGAGTTTTTCGTAAGGCTTTTCAATACCATAGCGACGCATGACGGTTTGAATAGGTTCAGCTAAGACTTCCCAATTTGCATCTAAATCTGCAGCGATAACAACTTCATTCACTTCTAACTTAGAAATTCCTTTAAGTGTTGATTGGATTGCGATGCTGGTGTGGCCGAAACCTACCCCTAGTGTTCTTAAAACAGTAGAGTCTGTTAAGTCACGTTGCCAGCGAGAAATCGGAAGTTTTTGCGACAGATGTGTCATCATCGCATTGGCGATACCCATATTGCCTTCGGCATTTTCAAAATCAATCGGATTCACTTTGTGCGGCATGGTGGATGAGCCCACTTCACCAGCGATCACTTTTTGTTTGAAATAACCTATCGAAATGTACGACCAGATGTCGCGACAGAAGTCGATAATGATGGTGTTATAACGCGCCGTTGCATCAAAGAGTTCAGCGATATAATCGTGTGGTTCGATTTGAATCGTATATGGATTAAAAGTAATACCTAAAGATTCGATGAAGTTTTGCGAGAATTTAGGCCAGTCAATATCGGGGTAAGCACTCAGATGAGCGTTGTAATTACCAACCGCACCGTTGATTTTTCCCAGTATTTCGATATTCGCAATTTGCTCGCGTTGGCGTTGTAAACGATAAACGACGTTTGCCATTTCCTTACCGAGTGTTGATGGCGAGGCAGTTTGACCGTGAGTACGACACAGCATAGGAATTTCAGCATTATCAAGGGCTAAGCTTCGAATCGCAGAATTTAGTTGATCTATTTCTTTAAGGATAACTTCATCGCGTCCACCTTTTAGCATCAACGCGTGGGATAGGTTATTGATATCCTCAGAGGTACATGCAAAGTGAATAAATTCAGTAACTGCATGTAATTCTGCATTGTTGGCGATCTTTTCTTTTAGGTAGTATTCAACCGCTTTCACATCATGATTGGTGGTGCGTTCGATGTCTTTTATGTGTTGTGCATCTGCTTCGCCAAAGTTGTTTAGGATTGTTTCTAAATAATCATTTGCAGTAGTTGAGAATTTAGGTACTTCGGCAATAGCTGGTTCATTCGCTAAGGCTTGTAGCCAACGCACTTCGACAAAAACTCGGTGTTTAATTAAACCGTATTCACTAAAAAACTGGCGTAAGCCACTGGTTTTACCTGCATAACGTCCGTCAACAGGAGAAAGTGCAGTTAATTCTGATAGATTCATGTGTGATTTTTTATTGCGGGGTTTTGAAAAACACGAAGTATAACTGATGCAGCCTAAAGGAGTCTCTGATTAAGTCGATAAAATTTTAGGGTAGGGAAAAGGGTCTGTTAATAATTAGCAATCAATTTCTAGAAATGGATTTTTGAAGTGATTTTCTGCTAATTAGAGGTAAAAAGACACCCCCCACCTTTTTGCCTGTTTTGCTTTAACTAGACTTAGCAGTCATTGTGATTACGATGAATGTACTTAAAAAAATAAAGTGTAGGGTTTAAATGTAAAAAATGCCCTAAACCCCAAGATAAAACTCAATGGGGTTTAGGGCATTAGGATACCGAATCAGATCTGTTTATTCTTCGGTGATACTGATTCTCTCAAAGGTAAAAGTTCCAATGGCAGGCTGACCACTAATGAATGAAGTGTCGTCTGCATCTGTTGTGAGTAGCGAGATCGCTTCCTTCGGTTGAGTATCAATATCTCCAGAGGTAAATCTTAGACCTGAATCTGTACCGGCATCATAGACATTTAAAGATACTGTCTTTGATGGCACAAACGTTCCGTTTTCAAAAAGGTTAAGATTATGTATGCCGATAAACCAGTCCGGACTAGGTGCGAGCATACTAACAAAGGTTACTTCAGGAAAATCAGGAGTGATATCAAATTCAAGTGAGGTTGACCCTGGTGAAAATGGTATTGGACTGCCGTTGATTTCACTTAAAACGCTATCGTTTTGAGCATCAGCATTTAAGATTTCAGAAATTAATGCACCAGTGCCTCCTGTTTCGGCCATTATTTCCATTCCTTCAGATGCAACTTCTCCTCGGTTCCACAATACAAGCTCTGAATTATGAACCGCACCAACTAATGGAGAGAAATGCGGATTAAATGCAGGGAAATTGACAGGGTGTGTATCGATACTCCAAATAGAGTTGAAGGTTAAACGATATCTGGCTGAGCTTACTACGGGATCAACAGGCTCCACAGGTTCTATTGGATCAACTGGATCGACAGGATCAATTGGGTCGACAGGATCAACAGCCGTTGAGCCTAAGGTATATTGCTTAAGTGCTCCATCAGGTATTGTGTAATTGCTGTTCCAATCTTTATCTCTTGCGTTAAATCCGACTATGATTTCTTGCCCAAGATTCTCTAAGTCAGCTTTGTTAATAGCTACTTCGATGGTATTTGTCGTTCTGATAAATTCTAATGGAGCAGTATTATAATCCCACGCCCATATTGTTTGAGTGTTCCCAGAGAATCTGTCTAATGAGTTGTTTTCAATCATATAGTCAACGCCTGCAACCCACGATTCTTTAACAATATTTAGTCTGAGTCCGGTACTTGCGTTGTTGTCAGTATCAATAAAGAACTGTGAATTTGTATCTAAAAAACTAACGTCGGCGAGTAAATAGAGTTTGTTTTGGTCATCAGTGACTTTAACGATGCCTTTATCCGTACTATAAAGAGCAGGAATAGCGGCCCAATCAGAAGTATCTCCATCAATCGTTATGCTTGAGGCTGTATTGGATTCCGATACGATCACAGTACGAGTTTTGGTCGCATTGTTACCAGCGGCATCACTCACACTGTACGTGACTGAATATGTTCCTGCTACGCTTGTATCCAAATTTGTAGAGCTAGTTATGTTGCTGCTGATATTTCCGTCTCTATTATCGTAAGCACTAGCCCCTAATTCTGTATATGTAGCATTTAAAGCTAAATTGAGAGGGTTTGAACCGTTTATAGTAATTTCTGGTTTTTCATTATCTGCGTTTGAGTTAGCACAGTATGAAACTGAGAAGGTCGACATATTAGCTGAGATAGGATAGAAATTTTCCACACTCCAACCGTTGTCGCGCGTCATTAAACCTATATTGACAGTATTACAAACATCTCCTAAAAGCCCAGTATCGATACTAATATCTATATTTTTATTTGATGTCTCATAAGAAATGTCACCAGCGTCCGTATCCCAATTCCATTCGGTATTGCTAGTCAGTGATTTATAAAGAAAACCATCTTCAATTATGTAATCGACGCCACTGTTAGCCCAAGCTTGGTTCTCAAACTGAAATCCTGTCGTTGCGTTATTATCTGTATCTAAATAGACTTGAACATGCGGTGCATTTTCTAAAAAGTCAGATTCGATGCTCAAATTTAGATTAGATCCAATGACTGATGCGGAGATATTAGAGCTACTATTTGAATTAATTGCGCGAGCACTAGCCCAATCAGAATCAATAAGTATCCGTGGTTGAGCGTTTACGCTTTCGTTAGGCTGAGAATCTCCACCGCCGCCGCATCCAGCGATAATTGCTGAAACTAAAGTAAAGGTTGAGAGGGTTTTCCATTTGGTTTTGCTATGCATAATATAGATTTCTCATTTATTGAATGGGGGTTATCCTTACGAACAATTTAGTGTCCTAGATTCGAACTAAAGACCAGTGGCTTGAAAATGATGATGAGTGGATAATTTGTTTAAAATTAATAGGATATACATGGTGAGCAGCTTAAGAGTTTGACAATGGTTCATTGCTCTTTACTTGGCAAAAAAAGCTTAAAAATCAAGAAACACAAGCACAAATTTTATGAAGGAGAATTAAAGCTCATATGTAATGATTTTTTATTTGAAATAACATTGGATTCAATTCAAGCTAAACCCCTAGCGATTTAGAGTTTGTAGATAGTATTGTTGGATACTAAATGGAGTATATTAAAATATTAAATATGTCCTTACATTACTGATTATTTCTTGACCTTCGGGGCAAGTTAAGGGACGATACTGCGGTTTTTTATAGTGCGAAGAAATTGATCCGTTTTCTGGGTTAAAATTGCACTATTTATCTAGATTTTAAATTTATGTGGAGAACATGAATCATGTCTTACTCAGATTCAGATTCGAAGACAGTCGATCCCAAACGCAGAAGGATGCTAGTTGCAAGTACTGCGGGTGTTGGTGTAGTAGGCGCTGCTGCATTTGCGGCACCGTTATTGGCATCCTGGATGCCTAGTGCAAGAGCATTGAATGCTGGTGCCCCTGTTGATGTTAATATTAGTAAGATTGAACCAGGGCAGTTACTTCGTGTTATCTGGCAGGGTAAACCTGTTTGGATAGTCAGTCGCTCTCAAGAAATGTTAGATGCATTAGAAAGCAATGAGAAACTACTCGCCGATCCAAATTGTTCGGTGACAGCGCAGCAGCCTGAATATGCGAGAAATGCAACCCGTTCAAGAAAACCTGAGATACTAGTTACTGTAGGTATTTGTACACATTTGGGTTGTTCTCCAACTTACATTCCTGATTTTGGTGATGCTTCGATGGGCGCAGACTGGAAAGGTGGTTTTTACTGTCCTTGTCATGGTTCACGTTTTGATATGTCTGGTCGAGTATTCAAAAATGTACCTGCACCTACAAATCTTTTAGTTCCTCCTTATTATTACAAATCCGATGATCTTATTCTGGTCGGTGAAAGTGGGGGTAAAGCATAATGGCTGCTAAAGAAAAATCAGAATTAAACGGTGTTCTAGGCTGGGTTGATGAACGTTTTCCGTTAATGGAAACGTGGAAAGCGCATATGTCAGAGTACTACGCGCCGAAAAACTTTAATGTTTGGTACTATTTTGGCGTGCTAGCGATGGTGGTGTTGGTGATTCAGATTGTATCTGGCATCTTCCTTACTATGCATTACAAACCAGATACTGAACTCGCCTTTGCTTCGGTTGAATACATTATGCGTGATGTACCTGGTGGATGGTTTATCCGTTATATGCATGCCACGGGTGCTTCGGCATTCTTTGTCGTGGTCTATTTCCATATGTTCCGCGGCGTTATGTATGGCTCCTACAAAGGTAAGCGCGAGCTGATTTGGTTAGTCGGAATGGTGATATACCTAGCGCTGATGGCTGAAGCCTTTATGGGTTACTTACTACCTTGGGGTCAGATGTCTTTCTGGGGTGCGCAGGTAATCATTAATCTATTCCAAACGATTCCATTCATTGGTGACGGTTTGTCGCTATTTATCCGTGGTGATTTTGTTATCGGTGATGCTACCTTGAATCGTTTATTTGCTTTCCATGTAGCTGCAGTACCATTAGTTTTAGTAGGTTTAGTATTTGTTCATATCGTAGCTTTACACACCGTGGGTTCTAATAATCCTGATGGTGTTGAAATTAAAAAACTTAAAGATGACAAAGGCGTACCTCTAGATGGTATTCCTTTCCACCCTTACTACACTGTGCATGACATTCCAGCAATCGTTGTGTTCTTAATGGTGTTCTTTGCGGTGCTATTCTTTGTACCTGAAATGAGCGGTTACTTCTTAGAGTACGCTAACTTCGAACCAGCGAATCCTTTGAAGACTCCTGAACATATTGCTCCGGTATGGTACTTCACACCTTTCTACACAGTATTGCGTGCGGTTACCTTGTCACCATTTATGGGTACCTTAGCGATGTTTGGTGCGATAGCGTGTTTATTCGCCTTGCCGTTCCTCGATCGTAATCCAATTAAGTCTTGGCGTTACCGCACAACTGCGCACATGCTTAATCTTGCGATTTTCGCAGCAGTTTTCATTATCTTAGGTTATTTAGGTGTTAAGTCAGTTTCACCAGAATACAAAGAAATGGGTGTGCGCATGACTGAAATCTACTTCATGTTCTTTGCTGTTATTTTCATTCATAGTAAGGCGAATGCCAGTCGTTATATCACTGGATTTATCGTGCTGATGATAGCCATTATTTTGATCGATGTGATTCGTTACAACGGTGAAGATCCTATCACTGCTGCACAGATTAAATGGCAGTGGATTTGGCCAGTAGGCTACTTAGCACTCACTTTATTGATTCCTGCTTTTGTGAAGTCATGGAATACAGAAGGAACAGTTCCAGAGAGGGTTACTTATGAGCACTAATCGAATTCGTAAGTGGATATTCCCACTATTAGTTCCTGGGATTGTTATCCTCGCTTTAAGCCAAGTTAGTGGTGTTGGTCACGGCGTTGCAACGCAAAAAGCAAACATCGATGTTCATGATACAGCGAGTTTACAAAACGGTGCTAAGTACTATATGAACTATTGTATGGGTTGCCATTCTCTGAAATTCAGTCGTTACAATCGTATGGCTGAAGACATGGGTCTAAATGAAGCGAGTGGTTTTAGTGCTGATGAAGTGGCGGCATTGCTCAAAGAGAATATGATCTTTACTAAAGACGAAGACGGCAAGCAAGATAAAGTTGGCGCTTTAATGAAGAATGCTTATTCAACAAAAGCTGCCACTGAAGCGTTTGGTACTTCAGTGCCGGATTTATCGTTAGTGGGTCGTTCACGTGGTACTGATTGGATTTATTCCTACTTAAAAGGTTTCTATAATGATCCTTCACGTCCTATGGGTGTGAATAACACTGTCTTTAAAGATGTAGGTATGCCTAATGTATTGTGGGAACTTCAGGGTACCCAAGAATTAGATCATTCTGCAGATAAAGGCGATGATTCACATGGAGATCACGGTGCACCTAAATTAAAGCTAACTAAACCAGGTAAAATGTCAGAAGCTGAATTCGATAAGGTGGCTTTAGATATTACAAACTTCCTAACTTATGTTGGTGAACCAGCACAATTATCACGTTATACCATTGGTATTATGGTATTGCTGTTCTTGTTAGTACTTTGGGGTTTTGCTTACCTATTATCCCGTGAATACTGGAAAGATATTCATTAATCAAGAAAGTTTGTGCGGTTAACTGTTTGCCCTCAAACGATCAAGATTTTTTGTGTCAAATAGTATAGAATGCAGGGCTGCTCGAAATGAGCAGCCTTTTTCTTTTTTGCTTCGATAGGTTTGTTAACATCTATCGGGTTTAAAAAAGAGAAAGCACATGTTTTTAAATTATTACGCAGTAACTGAAATATTATTTTTCAGTTTATAGGAGAAATAAATGTCATCAGTTGCAAATCGTCGTTCAGTAATGACCCTATTCACTTTGCCCGATTGTCCACACTGTCATAGTGTGCGTATTGTTCTTGCAGAGAAAGATATACAGGCAGACATTATTGAAATGGATCCTAATAATAAACCTGAAGATTTGGCTGATTTAAACCCTTATAACTCTGCACCTACTTTAGTTGATCGTGATCTAGTGCTTTATGATTCGCATGTGATCATGGAATATCTTGATGAGCGTTTTCCACATCCACCTTTAATGCCCGTTGACCCAGTGTCGCGAGCGCACACTCGATTAACCCTTTTCCGTATTAAGAAAGACTGGTTATCACTAGTCGGTGATCTAGAGAGCGGTGAACAAGAGCGCATGAATACTGGTCGTATTATCTTAAAAGAAAGTATGTTAGCAGCGGCAGAAGTGTTTGAAGTTAAAGATTACTTCTTGAGCAATGACTTTTCTTTGATCGACTGTACGATTGCACCAATCTTATGGCGTCTACCAAAGTATGGTATTGATCTAAATGGTCCTGAAGTTAAACCGATTCTTAACTATATGGATCGCGTTTTCTCACGTGAGTTATTCCAAGGCTCTTTGACATTAGCTGAGCAATCGATTCGGCCTTAAGTAATTTTGAGTCATAATAATTGACTCATTAGTTGCATGAATATTGTTTTCAAATAGGGAGTGTAAGATTATGAAGTTACCTTCTAATAAACCTTACTTGCTGCGTGCAATTTATGATTGGATTGTCGATAACAATGCTACTCCTCATGTAGCACTGTTTGCAGAAAACCCTGATGTTCTAGTGCCAGAACAATTCGTTGAAGATGGTAAAATCATTCTTAATATTAGCCCGACTGCGGCTCAAGGTTTGCTGATTGAAAACGATAGTTTGAGTTTCAGTGCACGTTTTGGTGGCAAACCTTTTAATATTTATGCGCCAATCGGAGCTGTACTAGCGTTATATGCTAGTGAGAATGGCGAAGGTTTATCCTTTGATTACGAAGCCCCTGATGACACGCCGCCCGAAGACCCCAAGCCACCTAAAATAGAAAGCGTAGAGTCCGGGGATAGTAAAAAAGGGGATTCATCAAAACCGAAGAAATCTAAACGACCCTCATTAAAAGTCGTTAAGTGATTTTAGTTTAAAGGCCTTAAGATGAAACTCGCAATGATTGTGGCGATGGCAAAAAATAATGTTATCGGCCTTGATAACGATATGCCTTGGCATCTTCCTGCTGATTTACAATGGTTTAAAAAGACCACTTTAGGTAGCCCGATTATTATGGGTCGCAAAACCTATGAGTCTATTGGTCGTCCGCTACCGGGTCGTTTAAATATCATTCTAAGCCGCGATAGCTCCTTAAGCATTGAAGGTTGCACAGTTGTAAATTCCATAGAAGATGCGATGCAGGCTGCTGAAGATGCCAACCAAGCGTCTGATAATCCCAAAGAAGAGGTCTTTATTACTGGTGGTTCACATCTCTATAATACTTTTTTAGAACAAGCTGATACCTTATACATCACCCTTATCGATGCAAAATTAGAAGGCGATACCTTTTTCCCCGACTATACTCAATACAATTGGCAGGAAATTCATAAAAGTGAGCATCCTGCAGATGACAAAAATCCTTATTCATTAACGTTCTTAAAACTAGAACGCATACACGCGGAAAACCCCAACTAATTTAGTCTAAGGCTAAAAAATTGATACGGGTAATAGGCACTTAAAATGGGAACATTGTTAATACTCAACGCGAAGATTGTGAATGAAAACACAATTACTGAATCTGATATTTATATCAGAAGCGGGCGCATTGAAAAAATAGGAAAAAACCTTTCTTCAATGAAGGTTGCAAACGTTCTCGATGTGAAGGGTAAGTTCGTCATGCCGGGTATGATTGATGATCAAGTGCATTTTAGAGAACCCGGCAAAGAACACAAAGGCACCATGAAAAGTGAATCCCGCGCTGCAGTTGCAGGCGGAGTTACCACCTTTTTTGATATGCCAAACACCTTGCCCCACGTTTTAAACAGTGAAATTCTAGAAGAAAAAATGGCAATTGCCGAGCACTCTTCAATTGCCAATTATTCTTTTTATCATGGCTCCTCAAATGATAACCTAGAAAATATAAAGCTCATTGATCCGCAATCATGTTGTGGTCTTAAAATATTTATGGGATCAACAAATGGAAATGTGTTGATTGATGATAAATCATCATTAAGTGAAATTTTTAAGTCAGCACCATTATTAATTGCCACACACTGTGAAGACACGCCAATAATCGTTGAAAACCAAGAAAACTATCGTCAAATTTATGGTGATGATGTACCCATTTCATTGCATCCCAAAATTAGAAGTGAAGAAGCCTGTTTCAGTTCGACGTCATTAGCTATTGAACTTGCTAAAGAACATGACACTCGCCTACATATCCTACATATCAGTACCGCTAAAGAAATCGAGTTATTTTCAGATGTAGCAATTGCTGACAAAAAAATTACTACAGAAGTTGGTGCTCATTACCTTACTTTTAGTGACGAAGATTACGACACAAAAGGTACCTTGATGAAATGCAATCCAGCGATCAAATCTGCTATTGATCGCGCTGCACTTTTTCAAGGCTTGCTAGATGGTCATTTAGATGTGATTGGGACAGACCATTCACCACATCTACTTTCCGAAAAACAAGGAAATTATTTTGATATACCTGCTGGTATGCCGATGGTGCAGCACGCTTTGCCTGCTTTGTTAGAGCATTATCAAGATGGCCTATTTTCCTTAGAGTTTATTGCTGAAAAAACCAGTCATGCTGTAGCAGAATGTTTTGATATAAAAGAGCGCGGCTATATTCGAGAAGGTTACTGGGCGGATTTAGTGGTCATAGATTTAGAAAACGGCTTTGTTGGTGATAAAAACAATGTGCTTTCTAAATGCGCATGGACTCCGTTTGATGGTTTTGACTTCCGTTCAAGTGTTTACGCTACCATTGTAAATGGCGATTTAGTCTATATTAATGGAAAAGTGCGCACAGGTACCCTGGGAAAACGTGTAGAGTTTGATCGCGAAGCGCTTAGTTAGTATTTGTAGTAATAGCATAGGTAAACAATCAAAAAGTAGGGGGGTGTACTTTAACAAGCCCAAGAAGCATCTTTTAACCCACTAATTTTTAAAAATAACGTATTTATACCGTTCGTCCGAACATTCATAAGAATTTCAACAAAATTGAACCTCAAAGACATAAATTGAGACTATAGGGTAAAGCACATTAAAATAATTATAATTAGTGTTTAGAAAAAAAATAAGATAAAAACAACAAATATTGGGGAATTTTATATGAAGATTAAACTACTTACGGCAGCTCTCGTCTTCGCTTTTAACACTCAAGTATCTGCGAATAATAAAGCTGATGACTTACTTAATGCCATCGAAAACCAAAACATCTCTCAAGTAGATTCATTGGTGCGTTACGGTGTTGATCCTAATATCAATGTTTCAATTTATAACACTACACCATTGATGCATGCAGTAGATACGAGTTCTTTAGCAGTGGTTGAAAAGCTTATCAAACATGGCTCGAAAGTTGATGTGGTTGATAATTTTGGTACAACACCACTGATTTATTCACTTAAAGCTAATAAAGCAGACATCGCGTCATTGTTGATTAAGAAAAGCCGCAATATCAATATCAAAGATGATAAAGGTGTTTCGGCTTTACATTACGCTGCTAAAACGGGCAATGAAAAGCTTTTTGTAGAGGTTCTGCAACGGGGGGGTAATTTAAGAGATGTTGATAGGGCTGGAAATAACGCTTTATTCTATGCCATAGCTGGTCGCAACAAACAAATTATTAATAACCTTATCAATATGAATTACTTTGATCTGTCGCATCAAAATACATCAGGTGAAAACGCCTATATGGTAGCACAGCGCTATGGTTTAAGAGATGTCGCTAAGCGATTTCCGCGCGGTCGAAACTAAATTTATGAAACAATATTCATAAGTTACAGTTTTTATTTGAAATCGAGTGAATAAGGGGTTACTCATTCGATTTTAAATGAATACGACACTCCTCTGCTTTTTCGTTTGTATATAGATAGGCAAACAAAAAGTAGGGGGGTGTCATTTTTTTTACAATGTATTAAAAAAAGAGTAGTATCAAGAAGTTGGTTGGGTATATTGATAACTTCATATAGATACAACCTTCGGGGCTATAGCTAAAACAATCAAAAAAATAATGCGTAATATCTGATTGCTTAGCTAAAACATTCAATAATAATTGGGGAATTATTAGTATGAAAACTAAAACATTAGTTGCTGCACTTCTGTTCGCGTTAAGTTCACAGACGTCTGCGTTTACCAAAGCAGACGAATTACTCAATGCGATTGAAAATCAAAATGTAGCTAAAGTAAATTCACTGGTTCGATACGGCGTTGATCCGAATCTTAATGTCTCACTTTATAACACCACACCATTAATGCATGCGGTTGACACCAGTACAGTAGAGATTGTCGAAAGTTTAATCAAACATGGTTCAAACGTTGATGTGGCCGATAACTTTGGCACCACACCACTGATTTATTCGATTAAAACGAATAAAGAAGAAATTGCGTCTTTGCTTATCAAGAAAAGCAGAAACATCAATATGAAAGATGATAAAGGCGGATCAGCACTGCACTATGCGGCGAAAAGAGGTAATGAAAAACTCTTTAAGGAAATCTTGAAAAAAGGCGGTAATTTAAAAGAGGTGGATGGTTCAGGAAACAACGCCTTGTTTTATGCCATTGCTGGCCGCAATAAAAAGATCATTAACAATCTTATCGACATGAAGTACTTTGATTTGGCACACACCAATAAATCAGGTGAGAATGCTTACAAAGTCGCACAACGTTATCAGTTGCCAGATGTTGCAGCGCGAGTTGCTAGAGGTCGTAACTGATTTAAGTAAACGTCTTTATATAGCATTAAAAAGACACCCCACCACTTTTGAGCACTTTCCCGTTAAAAGTGCCTAAAGTAGGGGGGTGTCTTTTTTTATGGATCTTGGATTAATTTAGTTAATATTTAAGCATCTCTAACTACATATTACGTTTGATCTTCGCACCTTCGTAAAGCACATCAGAGAAAGCCTTATTCGCAGCTTCTCTTGCGGCAACATTTTCTTCTGAGAATGTTTCAGTCGGTCTTGCTACTTCAATAAATTCATCAGCCAATGGTTTGCCTTGAATATGCATCACGTGATGCTCACCTCGCGCAGGGCGCACATCTTCACCAAAATACGATTGCAACGCCAAACCAATCCGGCGTTTATCGCTGTTATTGGGTAATGAGCCATGTACCAACCAAGGGCCATGAAACGACATTTGCCCAGGTTTTAAAACTAAGTTCACCGCGGTTGATTTATCAATATCAGCGACTTCCTGTCCGCGGGTTAAAATATTATCTTCGCCAAAAGTATCTTTGTGTTCAACCATGCCGCCAATATGTGATTTTGGAATCACCGCCACGCAGCCATTAGTTTCATTACTATGCGTGAGTGCCAGCCAGCCAGTGGTCAAATTGCTCGAATTCAAACCCATATAGGTCGCATCTTGATGCCAGCTAACGTAAGAACTCGATTTCGGTTCTTTGGCAAATAACACCGTGCTGGTTAATCCCATATTTTCGCCGACGATTGATTCGGCGATAGCCACAATCTTCTTATTGAATGCAAGATCGGCAATAAACGGAAATGACATGTGTGAGTTATTTCGATTACGCGCAGCAAACGCTCCGGGATATTTTTCTTCTGCCGCTTCTAATTGTG
>CALJIH010000277.1 GCA_937974135.1 uncultured Cocleimonas sp.
TTTTCGCTTTACGTTTTCGCTGATTTGACATATACTTGTTATAACAACTGTTGTTTAAACGCCTTAATTATACCTTTTAAAGCCAGTTAACAATAGCGTTACTAGTACCATTATTAGGAGGACGTACTATGTCAAATCAGATAAAACCATTTTCTCGTCGTCGCTTTTTAAAAGGCGCAGCTTACATGTCTGCACTGTCTGTGGGCGGATTATCCAGTGCAGCATTTGCCGCATGTGGAAATAAAACTAGCACCATGAGTGCTTCAACATCAGCAGTGACTTTATTTAACCAAAGCGATAAGACCGTAGCATTAGATGCTGCACAACCAGTGAGTTTAGAAAAAGTCAATGGATGGGTTGTAGTCAAGATTAACAAGGCATCAGAGCAGAGTATTCTTGATTTAAACACTGATGAAATCATTACACTCACTGCCGGTCAGCAATTAGCATTTGAAGTTGATTCTGAATTAGCACCATTGCTTAAAGACAGCGGTGATTACATCGTTATTACTAATGAATACAGTGCTTTGAATAACATGGTTCCTGTTTCAACGTATGACACGTTAGTCGCTTAATAGCATTACAAGTCATATAAAAGACACGGAGGAATTTACATGTCTAATCAAAAAAACTTTACTCAGTCACGTCGTAACTTTTTAAAAGGAGCGGCTTACACGTCTGCGCTTTCTATGGGTGGATTATCTAGTGTGGCTTATGCAATGCGTGGCGACATTTCTGTTAACCCAGAAAGTGCTGCCAATATTTCAGAAAGTAATATCAGTGTGATGCAACAGCAGATGCTTCATAAAGAGACTGTATCGCTCTTTAATAACAGCGATGAATCCATCATGTTAGATGCACTAAAACCAGTGAACATAGAACGCATAAGCGGATCTTTAATCGTTAAACCAAACGTAATCGAAGCAGGAGCGCCTGCATTTACTGGCATGATTATGATGCATCCGCGTCAGCGTATTTCGTTTGATATCCAAACCACGAGCGGCATCTTTAGTAGTGCTGAGATTGCTGATGTGAGCAAATTAGAAGGTCAGTTAATGCACATTACTAGTGAGCATTCGGCTTTTAATAAGCTCATTCCTGTAACGAATCCAAATGTTGTTGATGTATCAGCAACGATGGCTGTCGTTTAAATAAGGAGTAAGCATGTCTAATCAAATAGTGAACAAAACACGTCGCCAGTTTTTAAAAGGTGCGGCTTACGTTTCAGCTTTATCAACAACGGGACTATCCAGTTTAGCTTTTGCAAATAAAAGTAAAACAGTAACAACCAGCGCAGCTGACGAAATAATCAATGAAAAAATTCTTGGTGATCGTGATATCAAAATCATTCAAGAAACTTTGAATGATCGCGAAAAAGTCACACTGATTAATCAAAGCGGTAAATTGCAAATGCTTGATGCACGTCAGCCGATTTCATTACATCAAATTGATGGTTCACTGGTCGTTACGGTAAATCAAAACGATGCTGAAGCGGTAAATGGCATGGTATTGATGTCACCTAATGAGACTTTCACATTTGATGTGAAGGCGATTGGTATTGAAATTGCTGATGCTACAGATATACCTGCATTAACGAATCTTGCAGAAAACCAGCTACAGATAGTCAGTGAACATTCTGTTTTCAATCGCATCGTGCCGGTTGCATTAGCTTAATACTTAAATGTTATAGCTAAAAACGATCAGACTAAATAAATTTAAGAGGTAAATAATATGATTAACGAATCAAGAAGAACTTTCATCAAGGGTGTTGCATACAGTTCAGCATTAACGGTTGGCGGACTTTCGAGTGTTGCAATGGCAACGGATGCTTTATCAACAAAAACAGCAGCAACTGCGTCTATGGGATCAGCACTTCCAACCTGTGATATTAGTATTCCATCAACACAAACCATGGGAACTGAAATCGTCACAATAACCAATACAACTGCTACAAACGTCAAGTTTAATAGTATTTCAAGCATGGGCTTGCAGCACGTAAATAAACATCTTGCGGTTAAAGTTAATAAATTAGGCAAACATGCTGGTCAAGGAAAAGTAACTTTAGCGCCAGGTGAACAGCTATCGTTTGTCGTAGCAGCACTCAGTAGCGATGACGCAGGTAATGCGAATAACAAAAACTTGTTTATCCCAAACGTGTTACTTGGAAAGCTAGAAATCGACAGTGATCATCCTGACTTCAATGGCATTATTCCTGTGACGGTATTTGAAACTGCTTAAGTTATAAAATAAACGCAAAGAAGTTTTAAGGAAATTAAAAGCAGTTCGAGAAGTTGAACTGCTTTTTTTGTGTTTGAAATAATTAAAAAAGACACCCCCCTACTTTTAAGCCGTTTTCAACTTCGTTACATAGTCTTAGTACTGATATTTCCTACAGAAATCCCTGCATACTTTTTGGCTCTTTGGTGAGCCTAAAAAAGCAACACCCCCCTACTTTTAGGCGGTTTTGCAAACCTTCCCTTCGGGTAGTCGTCGCTTCGCTCCAACATTGTCTCGCCAAGGCTCGGCTGAATGATATTACGTTTTTGTTTTCTAAAAACGTAAATAGAATTTATGCAGGGCTGGGCAGTTTTGATTCAAACGTCTGATTTAGCGTTCTAACTTCAAAGTCATAACCCCAGCACCAATCGCAATAAATACACTACCTAAAACTCGATTAAACCATGAAGTCCGATTGCCTACTGCAAACCAACCTTTCACTCTCGATGCGAGAAAGCCATAGCTCATCAAACAGATAAATGACATTGCCATAAAGGTAAAAGTCATAATCAAAAACTGTTGCGGTAATGCTTTATTAGTATCAACAAAAGGGGGAAATAAAGCTGTAAAAAACAGAATAGCTTTAGGGTTAGTCATGGCGATTAAGAAACCTTCCATATAAATTTTTAGATTACCTTTTGGCTTTCGCT
>CALJIH010000278.1 GCA_937974135.1 uncultured Cocleimonas sp.
AAGACACCCCCCTACTTTTATGTGTTTTTGATCTATTTAAGACCTAACTCTTAACTTCTGTGGATCATAAAACGGCAGTTGCGCAACTTCAGCAGAACAATCTATATCGCCACCCTTAACAGATAAGCTTGTTCCTGCTACAGCGGCATCAGGTCTAACATGCGCTAACGCTAGAGATTTATTCATTCGATGAGAATATGCTGGGCTATTGACCACACCCACCTCTTCACCATTCAATAACAACACTTCTTCACCGACAATCATATCGTCGTGATCTACCACTAAACCACTTTGTAAGAAGCGCTCTTTACCTTCGGATGCTAAAACCGCGTCTTTACCACGAAAATCTCCTTTATTTTTTGCGACCGTAAAACCTAATCCCACTTCCCATGGCGTATGTTCAGTAGTCATGTCATAACCAAAGAACAATAATCCAGACTCGATTCTGACTTTATCTAAAGAAGCAAATGAACACGGCATTACGCCTTCAGCAGATAACTTATCCCAAATATCTCCAACCACAGAAGCATCAGCAAAAATCTCATAACCTTTTTCACCCGAATATCCTGTTCGCGAGACACGACAGGGATGACCAAATAATTCCGTTTCTTCGTGTTGGTAATATTTTAACCGTGATAAGTCTGTTGAGGCATTTGCATTTAAAACATCCAGTGATTTTGGTCCTTGTACCGAAACATTATGCAAGGCATCTGTGAATTCAATTTCTACATTTCTACCCGCAGCCGATTCTTGTAAACGTTCCATACTCTCACCAGAACCGTGGCATAACATCCATTCGTTATCGCCATTGTTTGAGATAATCGCATCATCACAAACTGTGCCTTGTTCAGTAAGAATCGATCCATAAGTGGCCGAACCAGGTTCAATTTTGGTCATGTCACGCGTAATCATATGGTCAACCACTTGCAAAGCATCGTCACCGCGAATGTAAACTTTCTTTAGCGGCGACATATCAAACATTCCTACCGCTTCTCTAATCGCATCGTGTTCTACACAAGGGTCTGAGTGGTAACTCCATGCGGTGCCCATGCCATTCCAATCTTCTAAACCAGAACCTAGTTCAGTATGTCTGCTAGCCAGTGCTGATGTACGTGATAATTCCTCTGTCATAAATCCTCCTTAGTTAACTTAAATATAGGTTAATACCATTTGTCTGGCATTGATGATTTTTTACGCTCCATAAATTCTAATAAGGCTTCATCAACTCCAGGGTCAATTTCTGGTGCTTGGTATTCCTCTAACATTTTTTTCCAGCGTTTATTTGCTCTTTGTTCTAGGGTTAATGCGCCATCTTCCGTCCATTGTTCATAGGAGCCTGCATCTCCCAGAGTCGATTGATAGTTTGCAGTTTTAAAGTTTTTCATAGTGTGATCAGTCGACAAAAAATTACCGCCAGGCTCCGTTTGCAAATACGCTTCTCGACCAAATGACTCTTTATCAACTGTTATTCCACCTGCCATTTTTAGCATCATTCCGCAGTGATCTAAGTCCATAACAAACTTTTCATAACCCATACTCAAACCACCTTCTAGCCAACCCGCAGAATGATAGATCATGTTCGCACCGGCGAGAATATCTGACATCATTCCGGTCGACGCTTCTTGCATCGCTTGGCCATCTGCTGAATTAGCCGCCGATAATTGCCCGCCACCACTGCGCACTGGCACACCTAAACGCTGACCCAGTTGTGTAAACGCCATATGCGATAAATTTGATTCTGGGCTTCCAAAAGTTAATGACCCAGTTTGCAGATTCATCGTGGTATTGAAATTACCATAAACCACAGGCGTGCCTTTGCGCACTAATTGGCTCAGCGCGATACCCACCATCGCTTCTGCATGAGTTTGGGCTAACACAGCTGCTTGAGTCACAGGTGACATTGCGCCGGCAAAAATAGCGGGGGAAACTGCAACACTTTGACCTGCTGCTGCATAAACACGCAACGCACTTGACATAGTGTGATCGTAGACTAGCGGTGAATTGACATTAATATTGCCCTGAATCACACAATGCTTTTGCATGAAATCAGCGCCATACATTATTTTTGCCATTTCAACCGAATCTTGCGCACGCTCGGGTGATGTAACACCTCCCATAAAGGGCTTGGTCGAATAGCGAAGATGCGCATAAACCATGTCCAGGTGACGTTTATTTACGGGTACATCGACGGGCTCTACAATCGTTCCACTACCGTGATGCAATACAGGTGATTGATAGGTTAGTTTTACAAAGTTCTGAAAATCTTCCAAAGTCGCATAGCGTCGACCCTTATCTAAATCTGTCACAAAGGGCGAACCATAACCCGGCATCAGCACTATGTGATCCCCACCAAGGATTATTGAGTGCTGTGGCTGCCTACTTTCCATACGAAAGCTATCTGGTGCCGTACTGCATAATTGAGTGACATGACCTGAATCAAAACGAATGCGTTCACCTTGCACATCTGCACCCGCTTCTTTAAATAAACGCAAGGCTTCATCATCTCCGCGGAATTCAATACCCACTTCTTTTAGGATCCAATCGGCTTGTTCTTCAATGGCTTCTAAGGCTTCAGTATGCAGTAATGGATAACGCGGAATATTACGTTTAAAAATCGAGGATGTTAGCGGTACAGTTGATTTGCCTTTTTGCATGCGAGCCGCACGCCCTTTTCTTGAGGGTCTGACTTTTCTAGCTGGCTCTTTAAAATTGCTTTTAGACATTCAGTAGTTTTCAAATATAAGTTTAATTTATTTATACACACATAAATATTCGACTATATTCAATCAACAGATAGTTGAAAGCAAACTCAAAAAGTTATACTAGCTGTTTATTATTTTTAAACTAAAGACCTAAAGAATATAGATAAAAATGCGATTTAGAAATTTTGACAATTTAAGAGTATTTAATTTAGTTGCTCGACATATGAGCTTCAGCATGGCCGCGGATGAATTATGCTTAACCAAAGGTGCCATTAGTCATCAAATTAAACGTCTCGAAGAAGAGTTAGGTTTTGATGTTTTTATTCGCAATCCTGGGCACCTCGATTTAACCGAAAAAGGTCGCCGGCTTTGGCACACCTCTCAGGCGTCTTTAAAAACCATCGAAAAAGAAATTATCTCATTACGCGAAGATGACAGCACCCGAATTACTGTTGGCACACCTACCTATTTTGCTTCACGTTGGCTGTCGTCACGCTTGATGACTTTTATCAACGATCACCCAAATACCAGCCTTCGTATTCAACCCATGGTCAATATGTTCAAACTACGAGCCGATAATATCGACATGGCGATTCGCTGGGGCAAAGGAAATTGGAACGACTTGCAATCCGAATTGCTCTTTTTATGTCCTGCATTTTTAACCGCAGGAAAAGAAATAGCTGACCAAGTTGAATCCCAGGGTTTAGAACAAACACTGTTCCAACAAAGACTTCTTCACGATCACGAAAACAGTCACGCATGGCAAGATTGGTTTGAAAAAATGGAGTTAACTTATCCTGAGCATAACGAAAAACTTGTCATACCTGATCCGAATGTTCGTGTTCAAGCTGTCATGGATAATCAAGGCATTGCGATTAATGATCAGTTGGTTAATTCTGAAATACAAAATAAAGCATTGTTCAAAATATCTGAGACCAACCTTGAAGATTACGGTTACTTTCTTGTTTATCCACCAGACTCACTTGAGAATCCTGCTCTGGCTGATTTTCGTCTTTGGATTCTTAATGAAGCCAAAAAGGATTAAAAGTACATAGGTAGATATGATTAAAAAGACACCCCCCTACTTTTAAACACTTTTGAGCTAAAAAACTGAGCTTTGCATACATTCTATTTATTTTCAAAAAAGGAAAAGGAGCCGAGCTTTAACAAGACAAAAGCATTTTTGTTTAATGCATACCCTCAAGGAAGGTTTGTAAAAACGCCTAAAAGTAGGGGGGGTGTCTTTTTTGTTCTTATTCGAAATCCTCAATCAAACTCAACTGTTCCGGCATATCGGGGGGATTAAACTGCAAACCTAAGCCAATCAATCGCACTGGTCGCTGCCCACGTTGCCATGCTTCGGTGCACAAACGTTTATAAGCTGCTTTATCAGGAGCTGTACCAGCCATTTGAATCGTGGTGGTTTCGAAATCATTAAAGCGCAATTTCAACACTAATGATTTTGCAATCAAGCGTTGTTTTTGTTTGGCTTTCGCCAAACGTACTAACAACTCTTCATAAATCGTATCGATTTTAAGCAGACAACTTTCTAAATTCGGTAAGTCTTCAGAAAAGGTATCTTCTACGCTTAAAGACTTGCGTATCCAGTCGGTCTCAACGGGTCTATGATCAATACCTTTGCTGTATTTATATAAACGCTCACCAAAACTACCAAAGTGTTTGTGCAAACCTTCTTGGCCTAACGCCTCAAGATCTCCACAGGTTTTTAAACCTAGTTCTGTCATGCGTTTAGCAGTTACCTTACCGACACCCGAAATGGCTTTTACTGGAAGTTCTTTTACAAAATCTGCTACTTCATCGGGTGTAATCACTTTTTGACCATTGGGTTTATTCCAATCGCTCGCAACTTTTGCCAAAAACTTATTAGGTGCTACCCCTGCAGAAGCCGTAATGTTTTGTGATTCAAAAATTCGTTGTCGAATCTGTTGTGCAATCAATGTCGCACTACCATTACAGTGTGTTGAATCACTCACATCTAGGTAAGCTTCGTCTAATGATAAAGGTTCGATGATATCTGTGAATTCTTGAAAAATAGTATGGATTACTTTTGATACAGATTTGTACAAATCCATACGCACTGGTGCTGTAATCAATTGCGGGCATTTTTGAAACGCTCGCGACATCGGCATCGCTGAGTGCACACCAAACTCACGCGCTTCATAATTACAAGCTGCCACCACACCGCGAGTATTTGGCCGACCGCCGACTGCTAATGGCTTACCTTTTAAATTTGGGTTTTCACGCATTTCAACCGCAGCGTAAAAACAGTCCATATCGATATGGATTATTTTTCGTTGTATATCTTTATTAGCAATAGCGCTATCAGTGGACACTACCTGTTCCGTTATTATCTGTAATAGTAATGTCAGCGTCGCTAAATAAGCGAGTCACATCCACATTATCTAACACATACTTGGTGTTACAAAAATCACAATCTACCGTAATATTATCCTGCTCTTGTATGATTGATTTCGCCTCTTCTTCACCAACTGAGCGAATTGCATGCTCGATCTTTTCAATTGAGCAAGAACACTCAAAACGAATCGCTTTAGCATCATAAAGCCTAAGATCTTCTTCGTGATATAAACGATGCAATAATTCTTGCGCTTCAAGCCCTATTAATTCTTCATCTTTAATCGTATCTGCAAGAATGCTGGCATGATCCCAACCATCAGACTGTAACTCAGTTTCTTCCGAAGGCAGGCTTTGTAACATCAAACCAGATGCATTATTTTCATTAACCGATAACCAAATACGAGTGTTTAACTGTTCAGATTGGGCAAAGTACTGGGTAAAACACTCTGCTAGGGAATCACCATCTAATGATACCAAACTCTGATAACGCTCACCTTGAGTGGAATTAGGCTCAACACTGATAGCCATAGTACCTTGTTGAGCATTTGTGCTTGTTGTTTGAAACAAATCGTTGAAATTTGCGTTATCTGGAATATCACCATCCCAATTAGCCATACCACGAATTGCACCATTAGAAGTTGATTGCACGACTAACATCGAAACAGGCGCAGTACCGTGAATTTGTAAAATTAAAGAACCATCAAATTTCAAAGAATCAGCCAATAAGCTGATAGCAACCAACGCTTCTCCTAACACTTTCTTAACGGCAGGAGGATATTCTGTAGTACTTTGAATGTCGTGCCAGGATTGGCTTAAAGAAACCCATTCACCTCGAACATGAAGGTTTTCTAATTGAAATCGATGCAGAGTGTCAGACATAATTGTATTCGTAACAAACAAATACAAATTCTAACGCAGCTAGTGAATTTACAGAACTTTTTAATAGCGAATTTTACTAAAAATCAGTTTATTTCTTTTTTGCGTTTCCAGGAAAGAAAACCACAGCTTCTTGTTCATCCACTTCAACAGGATCGCTTCCAAAGCTATAATCAGCTTTGCGCTTTTTAGCTTGATACATACGCTGATCAGCAATTTCGATTAATGCTTCAATACTATTTCCATGAATAGGATAAGCTGCGACACCTATACTAGCGCCAACTTTAACTCTTAATCCATCAACATTCATCGGCTGTGAAATAATATCTATAAATTTATTCGCCATGGTTTCGATTTCATCAAGATTTTCCTTTTCCATCATAAGACCCATGACGTATTCGTCGCCACCAATACGCGATAAATGATCACCATTACGGATTGCTAATTCTAAGCGCTTTGCCACAATCATTAGAACTTCATCACCTGCATTGTGCCCGTATACATCATTGATTTGTTTAAAACCGTTTAAGTCAACAAACATAACTACCAATACTTTATTGTTATTCGCGGCCACTTCCAATGACTCATTTAACAACTCAGTTAAATAACGTCGATTAGGTAAATCAGTTAATGGATCATGGTTTGCTAGATATTCGTTATCTCTAGCTTCTATTGATTTTTTGTCATAGGCATTTTTTAGAGATCTTTGAA
>CALJIH010000279.1 GCA_937974135.1 uncultured Cocleimonas sp.
AAAGCTGAATATTAAAAAGCAGTAAATTAGAGTCTAAAAGATTATTGTCTTTTAGACTCTTTTTAATAAAAGTAAATACTCGCAGTTTCTTTTAAGATTGATTACTCTTATAGTTTTTAGTCTTGTAATAAAAGGAATCCCCAATGCCATCATTTGACGTTGTATCCGAAGTTGATATGCACGAATTGCGCAATGCAGTTGATCAAGCAAATAAAGAAGTAACCACGCGCTATGATTTTAAAGGAACAGATTGTTCTTTCGAGCTCACTGATGAAGTGATTACTTTAAAAGCTGAAGGCGAATTTCAAATCAAACAAATGCGCGATGTATTACGTTCTAAAATGGTCGCACGAAAAGTAGATACTGGCGCCCTAGATATTCAGGACATTGAAGGTCAGTTAAAAAATACCCGGCAACGAATATTATTGAAACAAGGTCTAGACGGCGATGCTGGACGTAAAATCAATAAAGCGATTAAAGACGGAAAATTCAAAGTAAAATCACAAATGCAAGATAAGCAAGTGCGGGTAACAGGAAAGAAGCGCGATGATTTGCAACAGGTTATGGCGATGTTGCGAGGTGCTGATATGGGTGTACCATTGCAGTTTACTAATTTTAGAGATTGATGATTCTAATTCCTCAAAAAGTGGGGGGGTGTCTTTTTTTACCTATATTTGATCAATGATCTCAGTTGAGTTTGCTCAAATAAGATTCGTCCAAAAAAACGAGCTCCATCTTGACTTAAGTGACCACCATCAAATGAAATGAGTGTTAAATCATCTGTAAAAGCCGGGCAAGTATTCACTTTTCCGCACAGTAGATTGTGCACATTAATAAAAATATTTTTATCCAGTGTGCTTTGCATAATGTTATTTATTTCAATTTGATTTTCATCGACGGGATTACGTAATTGTTTTAATTGGGTATTAGTCAAATTGAATGTATCGCTTGGATTGACAGTTCTAAAACTTCGTCTTCCGATGACATATATTTGTTGGTTAGAGTTTAATTGAAGGTTTTTAATCGTTTCTTGCAACATCACAGCCGCCCATTTTCTCCAAAATGCCGCAAGTATAATGACATCAGCTTGATTGATCTGTGGTCTAGCTAACGCAAGATTATCTGATTTGTTGCAGAGCTTTTTATCCTCATCTAGCCAATGGTTTTGAATTTGTTCTCCTAAAGCTATTTGGCAACGTGTGGGGATATAGCGAGTTTTAATTTGATGATTGCTTAAATAATTATTTTCAAAAATGGCGTTCAAAAAATCTTGAGCATGGCTATCACCAATAATTAAAATCTTTTTTTGCTGTGGATTTTCATTAGCTACAAATGGTTGCTTCATTAATTTTAGGAATCGCTTTCTTACATATTCGCCCTTAGTTTTTTGAGTCACTTGTTTTGCTAATGTGTTTTTTTCATCTGCAAAAACATCATCAACATCTAAAACAGTGAACAATAAAATTAGAATCAGACAGATTTTCATATTAACAATTCAATCAATATAATCGTGATATAAAACTCATAGACACTAACTGTTTTAGAAAGTGCCCAAAAGTAGGGGGGTGTCTTTTTACCTGCTTTAAAAGTATCTGAAACACAAAAAAGGCGTTCTAAACAGAACGCCTTTAAAATTATAACTGAACAATCAAAAACTATTTCTTCGGCGCGTAGATATCCGTACAGGTACCTTCGGCTACTTCCGCTGCAAAATTTAATGTTTCAGAGAGTGTAGGATGTGGATGTATCGTTAGGCCAAGATCATGTGCGTCAGCGCCCATCTCTAATCCAAGAACTGCTTCTGCGATTAATTCACCGGCATTTGTACCCACTATTCCAGCACCTATGATTCGGCCATCTGCCTTATCAAACATGACTTTAGTCATGCCTTCGCTGCGACCATTACTGAGAGATCGTCCGCTAGCGGCCCAAGGGAATGCACCTTTGGTGTATTCGATACCTTCAGCTTTACATTCTTCTTCAGTTTTACCCATCCAAGCAACTTCAGGATCTGTATACGCGACTGAAGGAATAGCGCGAGCATCAAAGAATGCTTTGTGACCTGCGATGACCTCTGCGGCTGTTTTACCTTCGTGGGTAGCTTTATGCGCGAGCATAGGCTGACCTACGATATCGCCGATAGCAAAGATGTGGTCAACATTAGTGCGCATTTGATTATCAGTAGCGATAAAGCCATGATCGTCAACGTTTACGCCCGCTTTTTCAGCATCAATGAGCTTGCCGTTTGGTGTACGGCCAATTGAAACCAGTACGCGATCAAACGTATCTGATGCAGGAACCTTTTTCGCCATTTTTGCATCATCTGTTTCAAATGAGCATTTCATACCATCTTTGGCAGGCTCTATTGAGGCAAGCTTGGTGCTGGTAAAAATATTCTCATATTTTTTACCAATACGACGTTCGAGTGGTTTAACCAAATCACGATCACAACCAGGCATGAGCGTTGGTGATAATTCCACGATAGTAACTTTAGAGCCTAGAGCATCGTAGACCGTTGCCATCTCCAACCCGATAATTCCACCACCTACAACGAGTAAACGTTTTGGAATATCAACTAGCTCTAATGCGCCTGTAGAATCCATAACACGAGGATCATCCCACGGAATAAAGGGCAACTTAGTGACGCGTGAACCGGCCGCAATAATACAATTATCGAAAGTGATTTCCGCTTTCTTTCCATCCGGTCCTTCGACTTCTATTGCTTTATCAGAGGTAAACTTACCGTAACCTTGCACTACAGTCACTTTGCGTTGCTTTGCTAAACCTTTTAAGCCACCTGTTAGCTTACCGATGATGTCGTCTTTGTTTGCGCGAACCGCATCAATATCAATTTTTGGCTTACCAAACTTTATACCGTGACTACCCATTTCTTCAGCTTCATTGATAATTTGAGCAGTATGCAAAAGTGCTTTTGAAGGTATACAACCTACATTCAAACACACTCCTCCGATTTGTTCGTATTTCTCGATCATAACGACTTCGAGGCCTAAGTCAGCTGCGCGGAAAGCTGCTGTATAACCGCCAGGACCTGTTCCAAGTACTACGAGTGGTGCGTGCATTATTTAATCCTTTATGTGTGTGTCATCGAACGGCATTAAATATGAAAATAATACCGTTTAAAAATAAAATTGTTCAATTGATAATATGGGTTTTAACGTAAAGTGCAATCCCTAACTCTTTATCTATATCATCATGCGTCTAATATCCGATAACATTTTACTTAAATGTGTCGTAAATCTAGCCGCATCAGCGCCATCAATAACCCTATGATCATAGGATAATGACAGAGGTAGCATTAACCTTGGCTGAAACTCTTTGCCATCCCATAGTGGTTCTGTTTTTGATCTCGATACACCTAAAACCGCAACTTCAGGAGCATTCACAATCGGTGTAAATTTAGTACCACCAATTCCACCTAAACTGGATATAGAAAAGTTTCCACCTTTCATTTCGGATGGTTTTAGGTTTTTATCTCGCGCTTTTTTTGCAAGTTCTCGAATTTCTTGAGAAATCTCAATCAATGATTTTTGATCAGCATCTTTAATCACAGGAACAACCAAGCCGTTAGGTGTATCTACCGCGACGCCTATATTAAAATACTTCTTTAAGATGAGATTATCACCACTAACATCTAAAGAACTATTGAAACGAGGGTAAGCTTTGAGAGATGCCACCACGGCACGAATAATGAAAGCAAGCGGGGTGATTTTTATCCCTTCTTTCTCCATTTCTTTACCCATCTGTTTGCGGAAAGCTTCCATTTCAGTAATGTCAGCTTCATCAAACTGCGTGACATGCGGTACTGTCACCCAGTTACGGTGTAAAAACTCACCCGTGAGTTTATTGATGTTACTTAATGGTTTGGTTTCGATTTCACCAAATTGCGAAAAATCAATTTCAGGCATCGGTTTAACACCCAAAGAACTGCCACTTGATTTAGACGTTAAGGTCTTTTTCACAAAGCCTTTAACATCTTCTCGATTGATTCGTCCTTTGCGGCTTGTGCCTTCAACTTTGCCTAAATCAACACCAAGCTCGCGGGCGAACTTACGCACGGATGGACTGGCGTAGGCTTTACTAAATCGTGTTTCATCGATGTTTACAGTAGGTGAAGGCTTATCGCTTGAAGCCTTGCCTGATGAGGTTTTAGCAGGCGCGGATTTGGCAGGAGCCATTTGTTCATGATGACCTTTTGCGGGTTCTTTTTTCTTCTCAGTTGTTGTTGATTCTGTAGAAGAGTCAGCGCCGACTTCCATCATTAAGATGATTGAACCTTGGGAAACATTATCCCCAACAGCAACTTTGATATTGACTACTTTACCGGATTCACTACTAGGAATTTCCATCGAAGCTTTATCGGATTCAACTGTAATCAAAGAATCTTCAGCCTCAACTTCATCGCCTTCATTTACCAATACTTCAATGATTTCAACGGAGTCAAAATCACCAATATCAGGAATTAAGATTTCTTTAATGCTGGTCTGCTTCGATGAACCACTTGGTGCTTGAGGTTTTTTATCTTCTTGTTGCTTTGGTTCTGTTGATACAGGAGCTGCTGGTTTTTCATCAACCGCTTCTTTCTCAGCTTGTTCCGCTTCTTCAGCCTCAGCGGTGTCTTCTACTCCCGCTGTTTCAAGCATAATTAACACATCATCTTGAGCAATATTATCGCCCATTGACACTTTAACTTTCAGAACTTTTCCAGAATGACTGCTAGGAATTTCCATTGAAGCTTTGTCAGACTCAACAGTAACTAAAGAATCTTCAACTTGGATTTCATCGCCTTCATTGACTAGAATTTCCGTCACTTCAACGGCGTCAAAGTCACCAATATCAGGTACAACTATTTCTATAATACTCATTAGTTGCCCCCTTATGCTTTGATTGGATTTAGTTTTTCGGCATCAATACCGTACTTTTTAATCGCTTCATCCACTTTTGCAGCAGGCAAAGTTCCTTCATCTACCAATGCTTTCAGCGCGGCAATGACAATATGGAAACGATCGACTTCAAAGTGTTTGCGTAACTCTACGCGCGTATCACTGCGGCCAAAACCTTCAGTACCGAGGGTTGAGTAACCGCTTGGCATCCATTGGCGAATCTGCTCGGGATATTGCTTGATGTAGTCTGTGGCAGCTATTGCTGGCCCACGATGTCCTGTGAGTTGTTTAGTCACATACGGCACTTTGGCATCTTCTAAAGGATGTAGGCGATTCCAACGATCTACCTCTTGAGCTTCGCGCGCAAGTTCATTGAAACTTGGACAGCTCCAGATATCCGCATCGACACTCCAATCTTCCATGAGTAGTTCTGCAGCAGAAATCACTTCACGAAGAATGGTTCCTGAGCCCATAAGTTGTACCTTATTTTTCTTTTTACCCCCATTCTTGAATAAATACATACCCTTGATAATGCCTTTTTCTGTACCTTTAGGTAGGGCAGGTTGCAGGTAGTTTTCATTCATTGCGGTGATGTAGTAATAAACATCCTCTTGAGAAATGTACATCCGTTTCATGCCTTCATGCACGATAACAGCCATTTCATAAGCAAAGGTTGGATCATAACTAATACAGTTAGGAATCAATCCTGCTTGTACCATGCCATGTCCGTCTTGATGTTGAAGACCTTCGCCAGCTAGCGTTGTTCTTCCAGCAGTTGCACCGATTAAGAAACCACGAGCACGACAATCACCTGCGGCCCACGCAAGATCGCCAATGCGTTGGAAACCAAACATCGAATAGTAAATATAGAATGGCACCATATTGACGCTGTGCGAACTGTAAGCAGTTGCCGCTGCTATCCAAGATGAAAATGCGCCTGCTTCGTTAATACCTTCTTCAAGAATTTGGCCGCTTTTATCTTCCTTGTAGAACATTACTTGTTCTGCGTCTTGTGGTTCGTAAAGCTGACCTACTGAAGAGAATATTCCTAATTGACGGAACATACCTTCCATACCGAAGGTGCGAGCTTCATCAGGCACGATGGGAACTACATATTTACCCATTTTCTTATCACGAGTTAGCATGGTTAATAAACGCACAAACGCCATGGTAGTCGACATTTCACGTTCACCAGAGCCATCTAAAATCCCTTGAAAAATACTTAGATCAGGCACTTCTAGAGGTGCTGCAGTGCTTTTACGCACAGGTAATGTTCCACCCAAAGCTTTACGATGCGCTAGCATGTATTCTTGTTCAGGACTTCCTTCTTCAGGTCGGTAGTATTTAGCCGCTGCAGCATCTTCATCGCTTAAAGGAATATTAAAACGATCTTTGAAGGCGATCATCTCATCTTCATTGAGTTTCTTCTGTGAGTGCGTACGATTCTGTCCTTGACCTGCAGCACCCA
>CALJIH010000280.1 GCA_937974135.1 uncultured Cocleimonas sp.
AAGAGCGATAAGCTTATAAAAATCAATAAATCGCATTGGTTAGCAGATTTAAACGCATTTGATATTAATCACTTAGGGGCATCATCTCAGGGATCAATTGATGATATTGATCGTGCGGAATGTTTTGTTAAATGTAAAGAAAACACCCTTGGTGATTCCGAAGAACAACGGTATTTCTATTTACCAAATACATTCGCATTTCCAAAAAATTAGAACCTTAAACTTACACAAGACTTATAGAAACGCCACAACAACTATCCTAAAGGATAATTTTACACTACTCAGGCGATCTTTAGTAAGACTATGTTGGAGCAGAGCGACAACCACCTAAAGAGTGGGTAAAAACCCATAAAAGTGGAGGGGTGTCTTTTTCAGTTTAAAATACTAAGATTTAAGTATTCTGAGAATATCTTCCAATTCTGTAATCAACTGACGCGATAGTTGGCTAGATTTATTACTATCATCTTCAGCTTCAGCACCAGATAGTTTCTGACGCGCACCGTTAATTGTATAACCTTGCTCATGCAATAAGCTACGAATTTGACGGATTAGAAGAACGTCTTCTCTTTGGTAATAACGACGATTACCTCGACGTTTCATTGGCTTTAGATTAGGAAATTCTTGTTCCCAGTATCGTAATACATGTGATTTAACACCGCAAAGGTTGCTAACTTCTCCAATAGTAAAATAACGTTTGCTGGGTATCGCAGGTAATTCTTTGTTATTTGACGCTTCCAGCATACTTCTCTACCCTTTGTTTAAGTTTTTGACCAGGACGGAAGGTAACAACACGACGGGCACTAACGGGGATTGCTTCACCCGATTTAGGATTACGGCCAGGACGTTGAGCTTTGTCACGAAGCATAAAATTACCAAAACCTGATAATTTAATGTTCTGTCCTTGCTCTAAAGCAGTTCTAATTTCTTCAAAAAACATCTCTACGAGTTCTTTGGCTTCTCTTTTATTTAATCCTAATTCATCAAATAAATGCTCGACCATACCTGCTTTAGTCAGTGTCATTTTATAAGTCTCCTTCCTTACGTCGCAACTTCATTAAGAATAGTTCAACCAGAACAAAAGTTTACAGAATACCTGTAATTTTATCTTAAAACCGCACCAGTCTCTTTTTTAAGTGACGCCATGATCTTCTCAACATGTGCACTAATTTCTTGTTCTTCTAGGGTGCGCGAAAAGTCCTGAAAAATCAAGCTTAAAGCGATACTTTTTTGTCCTGAATCTACGTTTTCCCCTTCATAAACATCGAAAACAAAGGATTCTACTAATTCTTTAATTTTCAATCGTTCTATTGCTTTTTTCAATTGTGAAAAACTAATATTACGCTCAACTAATAAAGCTAAATCACGTCTAATTGAAGGGTATGGTGAAAGCTTAGTATATTCTGGTAACTTTTTCTTAGAAATTAAGTCAATATCAAGTTCAAATACAAAAACTTGTTGATCTAAGTCTAATTTCTTTTCAATAGCAGGATGTATCGCTCCGCAAACACCAACGATATTTCCATCCGATAGTATATTTGCAGATTGTCCAGGGTGTAATGAAATATGGTCTGTAGCCGCGAATTCAAAATCTTGTCCGCTTGCATTTGCCAGTAAAGCTTCAACATCGCCTTTAATATCAAAGAAATCAACAGGCTTAGACTCACTATTCCATGTTTCAGCAAATAAAGAACCTGTAATTGCACCAGCTATTTTTTTGCGTTGGGTCAAACCTTGATCTGTTTGGACAAAACTAAGACCTGTTTCAAAAAATCTCACCCGAGATTGTTGGCGTTTTACATTTTTGTCTAATGCAGGAATCAATCCAGACCATAAAGAGCTTCGCATAATGGACAGCTCTTCTGAAATGGGATTAGAGAGTTTTATTTGACTCTGAGAAGGACTCAATAATGACTCAACTTCAGAGGGTACAAAACTGTATGTGATTGCTTCTTGATAGCCACGAGCAACAAGTACATTACGTAGTTCTTCATCAGTAACCAAGGTTTCTTCTTTACGTGCGATTAAAGGTTCCATGGGTCGCAGTCGCGCTGGAATATTATCGTAACCATAAATCCGAGCGACTTCTTCAACTAAATCTTCAGATGTAGCTAAATCAAATCTGAAGATTGGTGGTGTTACATCCCAACCATTTTCAAAAGCACTAAGTTCACAACCAAGTCGTGTCAAAATATCTTCTACCCGACTAGCTTCAACTTCAATACCCAAGTGGCGCTTTATTCTATACGCTTCAAAATGGATAACGTCGCGTTTTTGTAGAGCATCATTTACCATTACATCAGTAATCGGCCCAACTTTACCACCACAGATTTCGGTAATTAATTGTGTAGCTCGTTCCATTGCTTTAACTTGTAAATCTGGAGATACACCTCTTTCAAAGCGATGTGATGAATCTGTATGCAAACCATATTGACGCGCTTTACCCATGATTTTTTCAGGAAGGAAAAATGCGCTTTCAAGAAAGATATTTTTTGTATCGTCACTAACCGAACTATCTTCCCCACCCATAATACCGGCTAAACCCTGTGCTTGATTGTCATCAGCAATCACCAAGGTCTCAGCTTTCAAATTTACAGTTGTTCCGTTTAACAATGCTTGAGGCTCACCTGCAATAGATCGCCTAACATTGATTCCACCTTCTAACTTATCAAAATCAAAACCGTGCATAGGCTGACCGAGTTCTAACATAACGTAATTCGTAACATCAACTACTGGTCCTAAACTACGAATATCAGAACGTAACAATTTATCAATCATCCAATCTGGAGTCTTAGCTTTAACGTCTAAGTCTTTAATAATTCTACCGACATAACGATGACAGAGATCATCGGCAGTAATTTTCACTGGGAAAGTTTGATCGTGATCTAATTCAGCTACGTTAATATCTGGAACATTCACTGGCGCTTGCATAATTACGCCCAACTCACGTGATACTCCAGCCACAGAGAGTAAATCAGCACGGTTTGGGGTTGCGTCTAGATCTAGCACGACATCATCTAGATCAAAAATGTCACGAAGATTCTTGCCTAATTCAGCTTCATCAGGAATTGCCAATAATCCTTCATCACCTTCACCCATACCTAGAGTTTCAGAACCGCAGAACATTCCGCTCGACTCTACGCCACGAAGTTTTCCTTTTTTGATTTTTAAAGGTTTTTCTCCATCTTTGGAACTTGGCAAAACAGCACCTATCATAGCTACGGGTACTTTCTGTTCCAATTCGACAGGTGCATTAGTAACGATTTGCAACAGATCATCTAGTCCTATATCTACCTGACATACTTTTAAACGGTCTGCATCTGGGTGTTGTTCGATACTTTTTATTTGCCCTACTCTTACATCCGTAAAATCTGATGCGACTGGATCAATACCGTCCAGCTCTGTGCCTGACATAATAAGTTGATGAGCAATTTCTTCAGTTGTTGCATCAAGCTCTACCCATTCACGCAACCAATTTTCACTTACTTTCATAGACTTATATTAACCTTATGCAAACTGCTTTAAGAAACGAACGTCGTTATCAAACAACTTACGCAAATCATCAATGCCGTAACGCAGCATTGCTAAACGATCAATACCAAAACCGAAAGCAAAGCCCGTATATTCCTCAGGATCAATTCCTACATGACGAAAAACTTCAGGATTCACCATGCCACAACCCATAACTTCGATCCATCCTGTATTACCGCACACTCGACAACCACCGCCATTACACAGTACACATTGAATATCTGTTTCTGCAGAGGGTTCTGTGAATGGGAAATAATGCGGACGGAAACGTGTAGGTAAATCCTCTACTTCAAAGAATGCTTTAAAGAAAGCTTCAAGTATTCCTTTAAGGTCGGAAAAGGTGACATCCTTATCAACCATCAGACCTTCTACCTGATGAAACATTGGGCTATGTGTTACATCGGAATCACAACGATATACACGACCAGGTGCAATTATTCTTAAAGGTGGTTCTTTATTTTCCATAGTACGAATTTGTACTGGTGAGGTGTGCGTTCTCAACAAAGTCCCATCATCAAAATAAAAGGTATCATGAGAAGCACGAGATGGATGATGATCAGGAATATTTAGCGCAGTAAAATTATGATAATCATCTTCAATTTCTGGGCCCACTTCCACACCAAAACCTAATTGCATGAAGATTTCTTCGATACGTTTCGCTGTTCGTGTAACAGGATGCAAACTGCCAGCTTCCATCTGTCGACCAGGCAAAGTGATATCCACACTTTCATTTTGCAGACGCTCATTCAAAGCAACTTCTTCTAAAACTTCTTTACGTTCATTTATGAGTAAAGCTATAGCTTGCTTTACTTTATTAATCTCTTGACCTGCCTCTTTGCGTTGCTCTGCTGGCAATTGTCCTAGTTGCTTAAGCTGATCTGTGACTAAACCTTTTTTGCCAAGATAATGTACACGTATTTCATCAAGCTCAGATAATCCACTCGTTGCTTCGAGTTGGGATTTCGCTTGTTGCATGAGTTCTGTCAGTTTATCCACTGAAGTCTCCAAATATTTTATTTAAAATTAAACCCTTAAATAAGAATTTTTTTCATAAAAAAAGCGAGGGAAGGCAATCACCTTTCCTCGCTTTGTATTACATTTTTTGAGTCTATATTTTAAGTGTTATAAAAAATAGACTAAACAGTAAACTAAGCTAGGGCAGCTTTTGCCTTCTCAGCTAACTGTCCAAAAGCATCAATGTCGTTTACTGCTAAATCAGCCAACATTTTACGATCAACTTCGATGTTTGATTTGTTTAAACCATCCATGAAACGACTGTACGATAGATCAAATAATCTAGCAGCAGCATTGATACGTACAATCCATAAACGACGGAACTGACGTTTCTTTTGGCGACGATCACGGTAAGCATATTGACCTGCTTTAGTAACTGCCTGATTTGCTACACGATAAACACGACTTCGTGCTCCGTAATAACCTTTTGCTTTCTTTAATACTTTTTTGTGTTTTGCGCGTGCTGTAACACCGCGTTTTACTCTAGCCATTTTCTATAATCCTCTAAATTATTTAAGCGGTGTTAATTAAACGTACGGTAACATTCTACGAACCATTGGCGTATCGACTTTCTCGACAACGTCAGTAGCGCGTAAATGACGCTTACGTTTACTGCTTTTCTTTGTGAGGATGTGGCGCAGATGCGACTGCTTACACTTGTAGGTGCCGTTAGCACGCTTGCGGAAACGCTTAGCAGCGCCGCGGTTAGTTTTCATCTTAGGCATCTTTTATCTCCAAATAGTCACTCATTGCTAGGCAAGTATTGTGATTGGGTTAATGAACATTCCTGTAAGAGTGCCTCTCCTTAAGGAATGGAATAAATCTAGTTAAACTTTTAGGCTTCGCCTTTAGCTTTTTTAATCGGACCAATCACCATAATCATTTGGCGACCTTCCATTTTCGGGAACTGTTCAACCGCCCCGTATTCTTCTAAATCTGTTTCAACACGTTTAAGCATTTCCATGCCTAATTCTCTGTGCGCCATTTCACGACCTCTAAAACGAATCGTAACTTTGGTCTTATCACCATTTTCGAGAAACTCTATCAGCTTCTTAAGTTTGATATTGTAATCACCAATATCAGTACCCGGTCTCATTTTAATTTCTTTGACCTGAGTTTTCTTTTGTTTCTTCTTATTTGCGCCTTTTTGTTTACTTTGAGAGAACTTAAATTTACCGTAATCCATGATGCGGCAAACAGGTGGTTCTGCAGTTGGTACTATCTCAACCAAATCTAATGAATCTGCGGCGGCTCTTTCCATCGCCTCAGTAGTTTTAACGACACCTACGTTTTCGCCATCCTTATCAATGAGTCTAACTTCAGTTAAGTTAATTTCATCATTGACTCGGTTCTTCTTTGGTTTAGCGATATTGTTTAACCTCTAATAAATTATTTCTAAAAAGCACAAAACTAGTCGGGCTAACCACGACTAGCGTTTTCCTGTGAAATTTTTTCAATTAATTCGTCGACTGTTATCGTTCCTAGGTCTTCACCAGAGCGAGTTCTAACAGCAACAGAATCATTTTCAATCTCACGATCACCCACCACTAATAAATAAGGTGTGCGTTGCAATGTATGCTCGCGAATTTTAAAGCCTATTTTTTCATTTCTCAAGTCCGTTGATACCCTAATACCGCTTTTTTTCAGTCTATTTTCTACATTTCGGACAAAATCTGACTGTTTGTCTGTGATATTCATCACAACGGCTTGAATAGGCGATAACCACAGTGGGAATCTCCCTTCATGATGTTCAATCAAAATACCAATAAATCGTTCAAATGAACCCAATATTGCTCGATGCAACATCACCGGAGTTTTTCGTGACCCATCTTCTGCAACGTATTCTGCATCTAATCTATCTGGCATTGAAAAATCTACTTGAATGGTACCTAATTGCCACACACGACCAATACTATCTTTCAAAGAAAATTCGATTTTTGGACCATAGAAAGCCCCTTCACCTGGAAGCTCTTCCCATTCTAAGTTTTGCGTATCAAGTGCATCACCTAATGCTTTTTCAGCTTTATCCCAATCTTCTTCGCTACCTACCCTGTTTTCTGGACGAGTAGATAAACGATAGATAACATCATCAAAACCAAAGTCTTTATACACTTCATGCAGGAAATCTATGAAATCAGCCACCTCTGGCTGAATTTGATCTTCAGTGCAAAAAATATGACCATCATCTTGAACAAAACCACGAACTCGCATCAAACCATGCAAAGCACCTGACATTTCATTTCTGTGACAAGCACCAAATTCTGCAATGCGTAATGGTAAGTCACGATAGCTTTTTAATCCTTGATTAAAAATTTGCACGTGACAAGGGCAATTCATTGGTTTTAGCGCAAATTGCTTTCCATCCGATTCAAGCGAAAACATATCTTCACTGTATTTAGCGGCATGTCCTGAACGTTCCCATAAGGAGAAGTCAACCAGTTCAGGTGTATTCACCTCTTTGTAATCACGAATTCGTTGTTGCTCACGAACGTAATTAGAGATGA
This sequence comes from uncultured Cocleimonas sp., assembly GCA_937974135.1. Taxonomy (GTDB): domain Bacteria; phylum Pseudomonadota; class Gammaproteobacteria; order Thiotrichales; family Thiotrichaceae; genus Cocleimonas. The sequence continues at coordinate 7,047 of CALJIH010000280.1, forward strand.
CTTGATAAATTGTCCAACCTTTATCGTGCCAAAAAATCTGACCCGGTGCTTCATCTTGAATATGAAATAAATCTAGCTTACGTCCTATTTTTCTGTGATCGCGTTTTTCTGCTTCTTCGATTCTACGAATGTAAGCTTTAAGTGCTTTTTTGTTTTCCCATGCTGTACCATAAATACGTTGTAGCATTTCGTTATTTGAATCACCACGCCAGTAAGCACCTGCTAATTTAGTCAATTTAACCGCTGGTATTTTCCCTGTGCTAGGTACATGTGGGCCACGACATAAATCAATAAAATCACCTTGTTTATAGAGCGACAAATCTTCATCGCTTGGAATACTTTCGATAATCTCCGCTTTGTATTCCTCACCCATATCACGAAAGAAATTTACCGCATCATCACGAGACATTATGCTACGTTCTACTGGAATATCTTGTTTGATAATTTCCTGCATACGTTTTTCAATAGCTTCTACATCTTCAGGTGTAAACGCACGTTCGTAAGCAAAATCGTAGAAAAAACCATCTTCGATCACTGGACCAATAGTGACCTGAGCTTCAGGAAATAGTTGTTTAACCGCTTGTGCCATTAAGTGCGCAGACGAATGACGAATCACATCAACGCCCTCGTCACTATTAGTGGTTATAATACTTAACTCAGCATCTTCTTCGATGACATGAGATGCATCATATTGTTTTCCATCAATACTTCCTGCGAGAGTTGCTTTCGCAAGACCCGGGCCAATGTCATTGGCAACATCTAGTATTGAAATGGAATTATCGAATGAGCGTTGACTGCCATCAGGCAAGGTAATTGTAGGCATATATTCTCCAGTGGTGACCCATACGAGAGGTCACATGTTATTTGTAGTGATGTTATTGTAAGTAATCCATTATTTACACCAGATGAATGGTATAAAATAAATTTTACATTACCAGTAAATTGGTAGGCACACTCGGACTCGAACCGAGGACCCTCGCCATGTCATGACGATGCTCTAACCAACTGAGCTATGCGCCTGCAGATTTGAATACAGAAAGCTGCATCAAAAAACAGGCAGCAATTTTATCTGTATTGTTAGGTATTCACAAGCTTTCATAAATCATCTAAATACATGATTTAATTGCTATGGCTTAAAAATAGAAAATAGAATACGCCTAGCTTTGCATAAATTCTATTTAACTTTTCATAAAACGAAAAGGTAATATCATTCAGCCGAGGCTTTAGCCGAGACAACAGCTTTAGCTGGCCCTTTAGGGTAAGGTTTGTTAAAACCGCATAAAAGGGGGGGGGTGTCTTTTTTGAGTCTATTTAATGATTTATTTCATCATTAGACAAACTTTAATGAAGATTGAATTTTTCTGATAAAGTTACGCGAATCTAGATTAAAGGATGAGAACAGCAAAGCCAAAATGGATAATATCGAACAACACCTAGCCCCATTATTACAATTTTTTTCAGGTCAGCCTTGGTTACAAGGTGCCGCGATAATTATTGTAACTTTTCTATTTGCGTCACTCATATCTTGGTTGATATTCCGCATATTAAAATTCTTAACGAATAAAACTAAATCATTTGTAGATGATAGGCTTCTTGCAATTGCAAGACCTCCGATTTACTACTCCTTATTAATTACAGGCTTCTCAACAGGCATCAATCGCATGCCCTTATCTGAGAAGCTAACTGACTATTTAATCTTTGGTTTTAAAACCTTAGGCGTGATCATTTGGATGATTGCTCTGATTCGTTTTTCTAAAATCGTTTTACAACAACTCGCTTGGGGCGCTAAAAATAAGAATATTCGCCTAGTTCAACCGCAAACTTTGCCGTTGTTTGATAACTTATCAAAACTCATTATTGTAGCCGTCGCCGTTTATGTGATTTTCCAAATTTGGGGAATCGATATGACCGCTTGGCTTGCATCCGCAGGTATTGTCGGTATCGCGGTAGGTTTTGCAGCAAAAGACACATTAGCAAATTTGTTTTCGGGTGTTTTTATCTTGGCCGATACACCTTACAAGATAGGAGACTATGTCGTATTAGATGGTAACCAGCGTGGAAAAGTCACACATATTGGGCTTCGTAGCACACGTCTATTAACCAGAGACGATGTCGAGGTCACTGTACCCAATTCGATTATGGGAAATAGCAAAGTCACCAATCAAAGTGGTGGCCCACACCCTAAATTCCGTATACGAGTAAAAGTAGGTGTAGCTTATGGAACTGACATTGATGAGGTTGAAGCAATATTAATGAAAATTGCTGATGAAGAACCTCTTATCGTGAAGTATCCAGAACCTAGAGTAAGATTCCGTCAGTTCGGTGCATCTAGCTTAGATTTTGAATTGCTCGGCTGGATTGAAAATCCAGAATTGAGAGGCCGAGCATTGCATAGTTTAAATAGTAAAGTTTATAAGCAATTTAACGACAAAGGAATTGAAATACCTTTTGCTAAGCAAGATCTGTATATTAAGGAGTTACCTAAAGTAAAATAGGGTAATTCAATTGAAGTCGATCAAGACTTCTGTTTCATATACTTTTTTATCCAGATGGCTCTAATATAGATATATTATTTAAAGACTTCTTATTTTTATTTAAACCTTTATTAGATGATTTTGACTGTGCATTTAATTTACTGTTGAAAGCTTTATCACTTTCAGTACGTGCAGAAGCTATATCTTTTTCTGAACTCTTTGCTTGACCTCCGTCATCAGATATTTGTTCTCCAGATTGAGAACCGCTTTCTTCTCTGATTGAGACTTTGTCATTTTCATCAGAATCATCTCTTGTATTATTTGCTACATCAGAACCCAAACCTATTACTGTTCCAGATTTTGAATCAATATTTTCCTCTGG
>CALJIH010000281.1 GCA_937974135.1 uncultured Cocleimonas sp.
ATGACTTCTTCTACATCTTGGGAAGTCAAACCTGCTCTTTCAACAGCCGATTTGATGGCTGCTGCACCTAAATCTGCAGCAGGTAAATCTGAAAGTGATCCTTGAAACCCACCCATCGGGGTTCTCGCTGCACCAACAATAACAATAGGGTCTTGCATAAAAATTTCTCCAAAAGACTAATACACGATTAGTCATATTCAATGTTGCGTTTGTAGGTAATTACCTACTCATAAACTTAAAATTTACAGATGAATTAACCGAGTAACATACGAAAATTCACCTAAAAAACGATAAAAAGACACCCCCCTACTTTTTGCCAGTTTTGACCTATAGTCAAAAGGAGTGAAAAATTAGTTTATCTATGCTGGCACTTAGGCAGTCTCGTTGAACAGTTCTCGCCCAATCAGCATTCGACGTATCTCAGAAGTACCAGCACCTATTTCATAAAGCTTGGCATCTCTTAAATAACGACCTACAGGATAATCATTGGTATAACCATTACCACCAAGTGTTTGTATCGCTTCAAGTGCCATCCATGTTGCTTTTTCGGCAGCGTACAGAATCACCCCTGCGGAATCTTTACGTGTTGTTTCGCCACGATCGCATGCCTTACCAACCGCATAAACATAAGCCTTAGTTGCATTCATTGTGGAATACATGTCAGCCATTTTGCCTTGCATTAGCTCAAACTCACCGATTGCTTTACCAAATTGTTTGCGCTCATGTATGTAGGGAATAACAACATCCATACAGGCTTGCATGATACCGGTAGGTCCAGCCGCCAACACCGCGCGCTCATAATCTAAACCACTCATAAGAACATTAACGCCTTTATTGAGCTCGCCGAGTATATTTTCCTCAGGAACTTCGACATTTTCGAACACCAATTCACCAGTATTTGAACCTCGCATCCCTAATTTATCGAGCTTTTGCGCAGTGGTAAATCCAAATTCTTTTTCCACCAAAAATGCAGTGATCCCTTTTGCACCGGCTTTAGTATCAGTTTTTGCGTAAACTACGATTACATCAGCATCAGGTCCATTAGTAATCCACATCTTTGTGCCGTTGAGAATATAACGATCACCTTTCTTCTCTGCTTTTAGCTGCATACTCACGACATCAGAACCAGCATTAGGCTCTGACATTGCCAAAGCACCGATAAATTCACCACTAATTAGTTTGGGTAAGTAACGGTGCTTTTGCTCTTCAGTACCATTAATATTTATTTGATTCACACAAAGATTAGAATGCGCACCGTAGCTTAAACCAATTGATGCAGAAGCACGGCTAATTTCTTCCATCGCAATCATATGTGCCAGATAACCCATATTACTGCCGCCATATTCTTCAGGCACAGTAATACCCAGCAAACCCATCTCACCAAGAACTGGCCATAACTGATTTGGAAACTCGTTAGATACATCTATTTCTGCTGCATACGGTGCGATTTCGGTGGCAGCAAACTGTTGCACTACGTCTTGCAACATATCAACCGTCTCGCCGAGACCAAAATTTAGAGTGGGATAGGAAACCATGCTCATCCTTTAAATTAAGTAAACTAAAAAATTTCTGTTATGATAGAAACATAACTTACGTTTACGTAAACGTCAATCTAAAAAATAAACAAATTTAAAAAATTATCGAACTAATTTCCTAAAATATTTGGGGAAATATAGAATTTCTATTTTTTTGCAGCAGCAATCTCTCTTAGTGCTTTTCGTGCTTTCTTGGTAATTCTTTCAATTTCTTGAAGCGCAGCTTCCACGTCTACTTTTTGGATTTCTAGCTTCTTTTTCTTATCTTCCATATTCTCAAGAAGAAGTCTAAGCTGCCCTTCTTCACCGGAATTAGAATCATATACATCAAATAATTCCTTGATCTCAGCTAACGAGTATCCCAGTCTTTTTCCCCGCAACAACAACCTAAGACGCACCCTGTCTCGCTCAAAATAGATACGCCTATTACCCTCTCTTTTGGGGCCCAGTATTCCTGATTCTTCATACAATCTTAATGCGCGGGGAGTAACATCAAAAGCTTTAGCCAATTCAGAAATTGTGTAAGTCTTAAAATTAACTTCTTTATTCATTTATCATCCTATTGTAGAGCTTAATTTAGACTTAAAAAAAACAACAACGTATCATACTTTATATTTATGCCACAGTAAAAATAGCCTCGATAACCAATTATTGTCAAATAAAAAATTGGTTTACAACAATTAAAAAGAATATTTTTAAATATTGGATTTATTGATTGACGTTTACGTAAACGTAATATAAATTAGCCTTGCTGTTTAAATCTCAACACAACCCAATTTCTTAAGTTCGAGATACATTATTTCAAGGATAAATTCATGGCTAAAACAAAAAACACAGACCTTACGAGCAATAAAATTGCACCTAAAGTTCGTTTTGTTACTGCAGCAAGTTTATTCGACGGTCATGATGCTTCAATCAATATCATGCGACGCATACTACAATCTAGTGGCGTAGAAGTAATCCATCTTGGGCACAATCGTTCGGTTGCTGAAATTGTTGATGCTGCAATTCAGGAAGATGTTCAAGGTATAGCAATTAGCTCATACCAAGGTGGCCACGTTGAATATCTTAAGTATATGGTCGATATGCTTAAGGATAAAGACGCCGCAGAAATTCGTGTTTTTGCCGGCGGTGGTGGTGTCATAGTTCCAGATGAAATAAAAGAATTAGAAGCTCACGGTGTCACCCGCATTTACTCACCTGAAGATGGTCAGAAAATGGGATTACAAGGCATGATCTCGGACATGATAGAACGATGTTCTTTCGATCCTGGTAAATTATCGCCGAATAAAATTGATCCGTTAAGAAATGGTGATTGGCGAGCATTATCTAGAGTTATCACAACTCTCGAAAACAACACGATTACCAAAAAGCTTAAAAGTGAAATATTAAATGAGGCTAAGGCTACAAGCAAAACAGTGCCCGCATTAGGTATTACTGGTACAGGTGGTTCAGGAAAATCATCTCTAACTGATGAAATTATCAGAAGATTCCGTCTTGGTCAGAATGATAATTTAAAAATTGCAATTATTTCTGTAGATCCTACTCGACGAAAAACCGGCGGTGCTTTATTGGGCGATCGTATTCGTATGAATGCCAT
>CALJIH010000282.1 GCA_937974135.1 uncultured Cocleimonas sp.
AATGACATGTGTTCGTCACGACATTCCTGTTACAGCGGTCGTTTTCCATAACCGTCATTGGGGTGCAGAGAAGAAGAACCAGGTAGACTTCTACGGTCGTCGTTTCACAGCGGCCGAGCTAACTGACCAAGACTTCACAGCAATTGCAAAAGCAATGGGCGCAGAAGCAATCACGGTTACTAAGCTTGAAGAAGTTGGACCAGCGCTGAAGAAAGCAATCGATATGCAGATGAACGAAGGTAAAACGACTATTCTTGAAATCTTCACTACACGTGAATTGGGCGACCCGTTCCGTAAAGATGCATTAAGCAAGCCAGTACGTTTCTTAGAGAAGTACAAAGATTACGTTTAAGCATTGCTTAGATAGCTATCTCGCATAGCAACATCTAGAAGCCCCAGTCAACTCAGTTGATTGGGGCTTTTTTGTGCCAGTTTAAAAATATAAAAAAGAGGTGCGCTGAGGTCCTGTACTGAGCTTAGTCGAAACATGTCAAAGTACACCCCCCTACTTTTAGGCAGTTTTAAATCAAATCCAATGTTAATGCTTCTTGCAAAGCTACACTACAAGGAGAACCATCAGCATAGGCAAAGCTAGCTGTGTGATTACTTACCTCGACATGGCTTAAACTTACTGTATTTGCATCATCACGATGCATACAAACGGATAACGCAGATTTTTCAGGAGAATGGCTACGATGAAAGTTTAAGTAATCACCACAATTTTTTGACGCTGATAAATTTGCATCAGCATACAATTGGTAACGCGCGGTCTTTACTTTTTTTGTGGTTACGGATGATGAGGATTTAGGACCAATTATATTTTTTTCTATTTTAAGTTGCTTACCATTCCATACAAATAAGCGGTTGTTGCCATTTGACTCAATGATAAATAAACGAAAAGCGCGGTATTGGTTAAGATCAAGTGTTCTCATTTTTTCATCTGCCAAATCTAAATGTGATGTAATGGCAAAATCACGAACTAGCTTTCCTCGGCTAATCCAATCTCTAGAGGATTCAACCTGTTCGAATTGGTAATAATTGAGTAAACAAACCGTAATACCAAAATGGTTGGTGGCAATCCATGTACCGCCAGCATCAGTGTCAGTAGGAGAGATAAAAGAAACGTTTGCGTGATTATGAACTAGAGGTAGTTGTGCTCGGCTGCGGGTTTTGCGTTCGTCTCGATTAAAAAATAATTCGTACCCTGTATCTTTTACAAACCAAGTTAACGTACACACTTGGTTTTTTCCATTTCTTGCAACATCAACTGATGATTTCGTGTGGCAATAGCAATACCAAAGTCTGGCTGAGGCTGTATACCTAATGAACGTGCAATCGCGGCAATGATGGCGTAATGGTGAGTAGTATGTGATTGCAAAAAGGCTAATTCCCTAAGCAGGCTAGTCTCTATTTTTGCATTGATTGTTTCATCACTTAAACAGAAAGAGTCAGCATCTGTGTTTATATTTAATCCTTTCATTAAGGTGATTATTTCTGTAATAACCTGCTTAGCATACTCAAGATCGGTTTCTAATCGTAGGTTTCTTTGACGCAGATCGTAACAAAAATGGCGTTTGTCTAACTGCTTAAAGAAGCATTGATAATGCTCTAAAACGTGTCTGAAATGTGCACCCATAGTTGATTCAAATATAGGTTTAGAATCAGCAATATACTGTTTTTCATCGATTATGTTTAAGAAGGTAAGACCCTCATAAAGACTTGAAACATTTGAATTACTTAGATGATGATTAATCTGCATGAATAAGTACGATTTAATTGGAATTATAATGCTGTGGATTTTAGTTACCTACATCTACGTTTACCAGTGATAAATGGTTGCAAATAAGAAAATATTTCAATGCTTTAATGCAATCTTCCAAACTGATTAATTCGGAAGCAGCAGTACTGCTGGCTTACCACAGATTTTTGTTTTAAAAGAAAAGCCAATAAATACATAATTTAAGCGTTTATTGAGTGAATATATTGGTTTTTAATACGTTAATATGCAATTCTATTATGGGAATTTCTAAATTTTTTTAAAAAGTTAGTTTATCTAGCTAGAAATGAGAGTGATGATGGATGTAGATGTTTGTAAAAAATACTTAAGTAACTTAATGGTTAATAATAAAAATTATTTGTATATTGATTTAAAAAAAGTAATTAATCAGGAAGAATTGCATAAACTTCCATATTCTATGCGGATTTTGCTTGAAAATGTCGCACGTTGCAGTCCCGAAAGCCTAAATAATGTTTTACAAAGCATACAAACCAAAAAAGAAGATTGCGAAGTTGCCTTTTATCCCAATCGCTTAATGCTCCACGATACCACCTGCTTGCCTGCTTTAGCGGATTTTGCAGGGATGCGAGATGCTGTAGCCAAAATGGGTGGAGACCCAACTAAAGTTAACCCGATTATTCCTTCCGTACTAACCGTAGATCACTCTGTTATCGTTGAACACTATGGTGAAGAAAATGCAGTTGAAGAAAATTTAAATATCGACTATCGACGTAACAGTGAACGTTATCGTTTTATCAAATGGGCGCAAAAAAGCTTAGATAACTTTACTGTTGTCCCCCCTGGTACTGGAATCATTCACCAAATAAATATGGAAAGCCTAGCCAAAGTTGTTTGGGAAACGAAAACTAATTCTGGCAAGACTATTCTGCATCCTGATGGCATGATAGCAACCGATAGCCATACCCCAATGATCAACGCTATCGGTATCCTTGGCTGGGGTGTCGGAGGATTACAAGGACAAGCAGCAATGCTGGGGGAACCCGCCTCGATTACGCTTCCTAAAACTCTGGGAATACGCTTGTTAAACGAACTTGGGCCAGGGATTACAGCAGTTGATCTTGCTCTACACGTGACTCAATTATTACGAAAAATTGGGGTTGTAGGTAAATTTGTCGAGTTTTGCGGGCCGGGACTTAACAAATTACCCTTGGCTATTCGAGGCACCTTATCGAATATGGCACCTGAGTATGGCGCTACTGTCGTATTTTTTCCTTTTGACACGATTACAATGGACTATATGCAGCTTACTGGTCGGAGTGAAGAATTGTGTCAAAAAATAAAAACCTACTTAGAAAAACAATCCCTATGGCGTCATGAATCTGCGGCAGAACCCGTATTTGATCAAGTCATCGAACTTGATTTAGCTACTATTGAACCCAGCGTTGCAGGACCGAACCAACCGCATCAACGCCATAAGCTCTCCGATGCACCCAAGTCGTTTCGTAATGAAGTTTTAGCAAAACAACAATTAACACAGTCAGCAAAAGCTTTTTACACAGCACCCTCTTTCGATCAAAAGTTGACGCATGGAGCGATTTCTATTGCCGCCATAACAAGTTGTACTAATACCGCAAATCCTAATCAATTAATACAAGCAGGCTTACTGGCGCGAAATGCAAATAAATATGGCTTAAAACAAAAACCTTGGGTTAAAACTTCTCTTTCACCGGGCTCCCGTGTGGTTGCGGATTATTTAGCTAATGCCGATTTACTCAAAGAGTATGCTGCTTTAGGGTTTCATTTAACTGGCTTTGGTTGTATGACTTGCATCGGTAACTCTGGACCACTTCACCCTGAGTTAGAAAAATTCTCTACACAAGGCTTACAAACAGTAGTCGTACTTTCAGGTAATCGCAATTTCCAAAGTCGTGTGAATCCTAAAGTGCAAATTGGATATTTGATGTCTCCAGCTTTAGTGGTGGCATACTCGCTTGTTGGTACTATTGATTACGACGTTCAAAACCAAGCCCTAGGACAGGATCAACAAGGTAATAACATTTATCTACATGACGTAATGCCATCTGATAAAGAAGTACAAGAGCTGCTTGAGGATATCCTAAAACCAAGTTTATTTATCAATCGTAACGCCCAGTTATGGGACGGAACACATCATTGGCAAACGTTAGAAGCGGACAGTAGCGTATTGTTTGATTGGCAACCTAACTCTACCTATTTGAGGAGTCCTATTTACCTGCAAAAAATGAATAAGAGCGTCCCAGAATCTCTAGAAATTAAACATGCAAAAGTAATATTAATCCTTGAAGATAATATTACAACCGACCATATATCACCTGCTAGCGCAATCCCGCTTGAAAGCCAAGCGGGAGAATGGTTAGTCAAACATGGTGAATCCGCAGACGATCTTAATCAGTATTCCACCCGCCGCAGTAACCATGAAGTAATGATGCGTGGGGCGTTTGTAAACCCATCCGTGCGGAATCTCTTACTAGAAGAGCAACCACCTGAAGGGGGCTGGGCAAAAGCTATCAATGGCAGCGTCATGCGTGTTTATGATGCGGCCTTGAGCTATGTAAATGCAGATATTCCATTATTGCTATTCGCTGGACTGAATTATGGCTCTGGTTCAAGCCGTGACTGGGCTGCAAAGGCACAAGCAACACTAGGTATAAAAGCAGTTATAGCACGTAGTTTTGAGCGTATTCATCGGAGTAATTTAATTGGCATGGGCGTTTTTCCAATAGAGTTCATTGATGGTTTAAGTGTTGATGATTTGGCTTTAGATGGAAGTGAATCCTTCGATGTAAACGGCTTAGATAATATTGATATTGGAAGTAATATCGTTTGCTTAGTTATTAATGCTGAGGGTAGACCAAGCAAAAAAATAACACTCAATTTACCCATAGAATCGCAACAAGAAATTCGTTATCTAAAGCATGGGGGTTTACTTCCGAGCATAGTGCGCACGATGGCAAACGAAAATAATACTTAAAAACCTGTAAAAGTGGGGGGGTGTCTTTTTAACCCTAATTAAACACTCAATTCATTCTTATTCAGTATATTTTTAAACCATTGATACATGGGCTTTTCCCCAGAATTATCAACATTTGGAGCAGCACGATCAGCAACTAAATCACCCATATTAATGGTTCGCATTTCAACACTATAACGAGGCGTTAGGGTGGTATTTGGCACACTAGCATGCAAATGCGCGCTGGAAAAACTCAAAATATCACCAGGTTCAAGCATTACTTTAAGGATATTATTTTCATCCACTGCTTCTTTGGGGGTTGGTGCAGATGGATAGCTACCCTTGCGCCCAGATTCAACCTCTTTGAGTTTTTCCATATAGGTTTTAAATGACCAAGTTGCCGTATTGTTTGCAATGGGCTTGTTCCAATAATCAGGATAGATCCCAATAGTGCGTTCTTCTTCTAGTTCGTATAAAGGCGCCCACCAATTAATTTGACTATGAATATTGCTCCCCCAAGAATCGCGGTGATGCCCAATATAACTATTTCTTGCACCGTTATACTTATCGCCATATGGCACTATGCGCATTGGGAAGTGATCGTAATAGGTGCTTTTTAAATCAACTCCACATTGCGCCAAAACATCAAAAAATAATTCCTTTGCTTTTTGACTATTGCGAAATTGTGTTTGCGCTTTGCCGCTAAATTGTAGAAATTCTTCAGGTGTAAATTGTTCTTGTACTTGAAGTGGTTCGATTCCCGCAAAAGCCTTCCTCAACATTCGATC